>NZ_JBFSTC010000051.1:0-35620 GCF_041466605.1 Vibrio sp. 10N.247.310.17
CTACGTTATCGGCTTCTCATGTAGGCTAGCTACACATCAAAGCCTCTGCCTTGTAGAAATCCCCAGCAATTCGCTGCAAAAATCAGCTCGAAAGATCAACACGCCCTAAGGATTGTTATAGCAGTCAGTGACATAAGTTGGTCAAAACGATATAGAGTTTGGCTTGGTTTTAAGATGGGAAGCGTAGGGTAGCGAGACAGTCGTGACAGGCAAAATCAAAGTAATAGGTTGATTGATAAATTGATTGAGGTGTAGATCGAAAAAGCCAGCAACGCATGCTGGCTTTGGAATTCTTGTGCGCTTCTATTCGTCAGTGCCCTTTAACTATTAGTCGAGTTATACCAGTTTCATCTCTTGGATGATGTCTGAAGCAATTTCTGGCTTCGTGCTCGTTGGTTTCTCGTGTAAGTCTGATTTCAATTGTCCCTTACGGTTACTTAGGCCTGCTTCAAGTTTCTTGAGTGCTGAAGCGATAGCTGGATACATAACGTCATCTGTAGCTTTTGCGTTTACACGTACACCTTCGTAGTTGGTGAACACTTCAACCTGGTGTTGACCATGTTCTTTTGTGATGATGATGTCGCAGCTGATCAGTGATGGGAAATGGTTAGATATCTTCTCGAATTTACCTTCGATGTCTTTGCGTGACTCGTCGTTAATTGATACATGATGTGTTTGAACATTTATTTTCATAAATCATACCTTTCCAATGACTGTGTCATTTAAACGTAGCAAACATCGGTTAGTTTAACCAACTGCGAAATAGCACATGTGTGATTCACTTCAGTGTTATCAAATAATCTCCCTTTACTCCCTTGAAAGTCCGAAGAACTGATCGCATATTATGTTTCGTGTTTTCAATACATGTTCAAAAATACCTCACTCGCGAAGCATTCCTCTAATCTACCTTGCCAGCCTAGGTTTTATCGCCTTAACCAAACGTCAGCTCAAATACTTATTCTAGTTTAAGTTTTATAAATCATTGCTAGTTTGATGCCGATATTGCTTTCTTATTAAATCACTGCAGTTGATATAAAAAGTATGGTTTATATAAAAAAGCAAAGCTCCGTGAATGCGACTATTGAATAAGGCAACTCTTGGTTGCCTTTATAGCGCCATCTGGTTTTAGCAATAGCTATTCTTCAAATTGGTAAGAAGAGGGCACCACAATGACGCCTTGTTTCGATATGTGAAAGCGTTTAGCGTCGGCAAGGTTATCAATACCGATTTGGGTGCCATCTGGCACTTTGACGTTCTTATCTATGATGCAGTTTTGTATGTGGCAATTTTTCCCAATCTCAACATCTTCAAACAGAATACTATCAATCACAATCGCGGCATTACTGACTTTCACTTTAGGAAAGAAGATAGAGTTTTGCGCAGAGCCGCCTTCGATCACTACGCCATTCGCTATCATCGAGTTGATGAATATTCCTTGGTTTCCTTCTACAGAAGCAATGGTGCGTGCAGGTGGCAGTTGCGGCTCGTAGGTGCGAATCGCCCAATCTGGTTGGTATAAATCTATAGGTGAGGCTGGCTTTAACAGATCCATATTGGACTGGTAGTAAGAGTCGATGGTACCCACATCTCTCCAGTACGCATCTTGGGTCACTCGGCCTTCTTCGTCGCCAAACTTATACGCGTAAACACTGTTGTTGCCGACCAATTTAGGAATAATGTCTTTACCGAAATCATGGCTTGAGTTCGGATCTTCGGCATCCGCCAGTAGCGCTTGTGTTAACACCTCTTTATCAAAGACGTAAATACCCATTGAAGCCATGCTTCGAGTCGGCCTACCGGGGACACATGCAGGGTAATGTGGCTTTTCGGTAAAGTTATTGATCTCTAGAGATTCATCTATCTCCATCACACCAAATTCTTTGGCTTCATCAATCGAAACCTCCATGCACGCTACGGTTAGATCGGCCTCGTTCTTTTTATGTTGCTTGAGCATTGGCGCGTAATCCATGCGATAGATATGGTCGCCTGATAACACCACTACATGCTTAGCTTCGCTACGAGAAAGCAGATACAAGTTTTGATAAATCGCATCGGCAGTACCGCTATACCAACTATCACCTGTACGCATTTGTGGGGGGACATTGGTGATGTATTCGCCGAGCTCGGGGTTAAGCACCGACCAACCATCTCTTAAATGTTTTTGTAAAGAGTGAGACTTGTACTGAGTCAGCACCAAAATTTGGCGCAGCCCAGAGTGTAAGCAGTTCGCGAGCGTGAAATCGATGATTCGATATTTACCGCCAAAAGGTACCGCAGGTTTTGCACGGTTATCGGTAAGGGGAGAAAGCCGAGAGCCTACACCGCCGGCCAGAACGATTGTAAGAGTGTCTTGCATGGTCAGAACCTCAATGTATTTATGATTATGAACATAGACTTGCAAGCGTTGAGCCAAATGTAACTCATTGAATATTAAACGAGATGAGAATGAATTCTGCGAGATTGCACCAAGTTGATGCGTACGAGGTGTTGGCTTGCTCTATTTTGATCCAAATAGACCCGGGCAAGGTGAAGGGGTTAAATTAACAAAATGACGCACGGGAAAGTCGCATTACAAAACTGTCAATAAAATGAAGCGATAAAGTGATCAAATCGATGCAAATTTACATAAGTTCTCACAAGTTTTCACAAATTGATTTCCATCAATAAAGTAGGGTTATTATATGCTACCTTGCACGCAAAATAAGAAATGATTACTCATTCACCAATAACGATTAAGCCCTCAAAAGGAAATTATAATGAAAAAAACAGTATGTGGTATTGCGGTTGTTGCGGCTCTTATGTCAACTAGTGCTTTTGCTCATAAAGAAGGTGATTTCATCATCCGTGCTGGTGCCGCAATAGTGTCTCCTAACGATAGCAGTGGAGATGTTTTGGAGACATCGGGTTCAAAATTTGGTGTGGATTCAAACACCCAACTTGGATTGACATTTGGCTACATGTTTACAGACAACATCAGTCTCGAGATTCTTGCAGCGACGCCGTTCTCCCATACAATTTCTACAAACCATGGTGGTTTAGGTGATATCGCCGAGACAAAACATTTACCACCAACGTTGATGGTTCAGTACTACTTCGGCGAAGCAAACAGCAAGTTCCGTCCTTACGTAGGTGCTGGTATTAACTACACCGTATTCTTTGACGAAGAGCTCAATGGTGCGGCTAAAGATGCTGGTTTAAGTGACTTGTCCCTTGATGATTCGTGGGGACTGGCTGCGAATGTTGGCATGGATTACATGATCAACGACGACTGGTTTTTAAACGCATCCGTCTGGTACGCAGACATCGATACTACAGCCAAGTACAAGGCTGGTGGGAAACAGTACTCAACAGACGTTGATATTGATCCATGGGTATTCATGATTGGTGGTGGTTACAACTTCTAATCAACATCTTTAGTTTGTTAAAAGCGCTCAAGCACCAGCCAGCTTGGGCGCTTTTTTATTGATAAGTGATCAATTTAACACTTGCTTCACAATTGCATAGTATTTAATTGCACAATATTCGATCGCATGTAATGTTTGAACGGCTCAAAAAACGAACAGAAAATAAAGCCTGTAGTTAGGTGTATATCTAATTACGGTTAATAATCAAGGAGATGATTGTGCTTAAACGTAACTTATTAGTAGCTTTACTCGCGATTCTGCCTACGATGGCAAGTGCAGAAAACTATTCAATCGGTACAGGCGGTCAAAGTGGTATCTATTACCCATTTGGTGGCGCATTAGCTAAAGTCTGGTCTGAAAACGTACCGGATGTGAATGCAAAAGCAGAAGTGACAGCAGCGTCAGTCGAGAACACCATCAAGGTTGTACGTGGCGATATGATCGCCGGGATTGCAATGGGTAACGTGGTTCTGGATGCCTACAATGGCGAAGGTAAATTTCCTAAGAAAATGCCAGTGAAAACGCTGTTTGCTCTATATCCAAATCTAGTTCATACCATCACTCTTAAAAACTCTGGTATTGATTCATTATCGCAACTCAAAGGTAAACGTGTTTCCCTTGGGGCCCCTGCTAGTGGTACGGCAGTAACATCTGCAGCACTACTTGAGTCGATGGGTATTGATGTGAAAAAAGATATTGATGCGGTTTACCTTAATTACTCAGAAACCACTAATGCTTTGGCGAATGGTCAAATCGATGTGGGTTTCATTGTTGGTGGTCAAGGTGTTGGCGCTGTAACACAGATTGCGTTAACTCACGACGTTAAGGTGATTTCTATCTCTGAAGAAGAGAGTGCTAACTTCATGAGACAATATCCAGCCTACAGTGCTTACGACATTCCAGCAGGTGTTTACAATAAGGTTGATCCAGTATCGACACTTAGTGTGTGGAACGTATTGGTGGTTAATGCCAACATGAGTGATGACATGGCTTACAATCTGACTAAAGCCGCTTTTGAGAACATCGGTGATATTCGTAAAGTCGTGAAAATGGCTGAAATGACCACACCAGAGAATGCTTCTCGACTGCAAGGCGTACCGATTCATGCTGGTGCTCAGAAGTACCTAGATTCGGTAAGCAAGTAACATCTCTACCTCAGGGCAAGTGAAATCTCACTTGCCCTTTTTATCAATTCGTTCTTATCCAGCAGGCATTAATATGGATATTACCCCTGATAATCAAAATGCGTCACCCCAACTATTACCCTATGAAAAACTCGTGAAAACAATGGGCTATTTGACTTTAGTTGTTGCAGTAGCACTGTCGGCTTTTCAGATATGGCAAGGCGTGAGTTCAACGATCTCGGCAACCTATTTTAGACCCATCCACTTGTGTTGGGTATTGGTATTGATCTTCCTTCACTTTCCATTGATCTCTAACCGAAAGAACAAGCTCTTTATTGTGGGCAAGCTGATCGATGTGATCTTGTGTGCCGTGGTGGTGTTTGCTGGCTACCGTTTATGGATATTCGATTATAACGACATCAATCATCTGTTTTATGGCCTTCAATTTGCTGACATGTTTGCTGGTAGTGCTTTGTTGGTACTGCTGCTAGAAGGATGCCGACGTACTGTTGGTTGGGTGATGGTGTTAATCGCAGTGTTGTTCCTTGCGTATAGCGCGTTCGGTGACATGCTGCCAAGTGGTTTTTCTATTAAGGCTTACACGCTACAAGAGCTGATTCAGTTCCAGATTTACTCCGCTAATGGTGTATTTGGTTCTGCGTTAGGGATCGCCGCGACAACGGTATTCATCTTTGTGTTGTTTGGTGCATTTCTAGAGGTGACCGGAGCCGGTAAATTCTTTATTGATCTCGCATTCTCAATCGCCGGTAAATACCGTGGCGGCCCTGCGAAAGCCGCGGTATTGGCATCGGCAGGTTTGGGTTCTATTTCTGGTTCTGCGATAGCGAATACGGTGACCACAGGCTCAATTACGATCCCTATGATGAAGAAGCTCGGTTATAAACCAGAGCAAGCCGCAGGTATTGAAGCTGCCGCCTCTACGGGTGGGCAAATTATGCCACCAATTATGGGGGCTGGTGCGTTCGTGATGGCGCAGTTTACTGGTGTGCCTTACAGCGAAATCATGATCGCATCGATTGCTCCTGCTATTTTATACTTTTTCTGTACTTTGCTTTACGTTCATCTAATGGCGTGCAAGTTGAACCTCAAAGCTGTAAGCAGAACAGAAGCCGTGATTTCGGTGATGAAAGATGGCGCTCACCACCTGATTCCGTTGATCTTGATAACGGCACTCTTAATGATGGCTTACTCACCGTTGCTAGTTGGTGTTGCGGGTTGCAGTGCAATTCTACTAACCGCGGCGCTGCGTAAACACAGTCGAATCGGATTGAAGAAATTCATTGAAGGGATGAAAAATGGTGCACTGATGGCGTTGCCGATTTCTGCAGCGTGTGGTGCGGCGGGCATTATTGTTGGTGTGGTAGGGCAAACAGGAATCGGTTTGCAGTTTACTCAGTTTGTGATGGACTTCTCTGGTGGCTACATGCTTATTGCATTGGGCTTAATCAGTTTAGTGGCTTTAATTTTGGGTATGGGCTTACCTGTAACAGCGGCGTATATTGTGTTGGCGGTTATGGCTGTACCAATGCTAAGCGATTTTGGCTTACCATTGTTAACTGCTCACCTTATCGTATTTTGGCTGTCTCAAACCTCGAACGTAACGCCACCTATAGCCTTGGCTGCTTTTGCTGGGGCTGGTGTAGCGAATGCTAACCCAATGAAATCTTCGGTAGAAGCGTTCAAGTTGGCGGGTGGTCTGTTCATCATCCCAATTATGATGGCATACACAAGCCTTGTGAATCCTGACGACGGAATGCCAGCGTTGCTTTTGTCAATCGTCCAGACGCTGACTATTATTGTCGCGATAGCGATCGCAATTGAAGGGTATTTGATTCGTTCACTGAGCATGGTTGAGCGCTTAGCAGCATTACTTGCCATTCCACTATTGTTACTCAATCCATTCGGGCTAGGACCTTTGGGGATTGTAATTATTGTCGCACTGATTGTGATTCAATGGCGTGGTCGAGAGGTCGCAAAACAAACCTAGTGTTTATCGAGTTCGGACAAAAGAAAAAAGGGACCTTTACTATGTATAGTAAAAGTCCCTTTCTCTATACGTCAATTAAACAAAGACGTTACGTAAGTTAATCACTGAAACTTACGGTTGTTGCTTAGTTGGTGCTAGAGCAATCTCACGGATACATACATTCTGTGGTTGTTGGTAAGCGTACGATACCGCGCGAGCAATATCGTCAGCAGCCAGTACGCCGCCCATGTCTTCTTTCCAAGAATCGTAACCGTCTTTGATTTCTTGAGATGTTGTGTGAGACAGAAGTTCAGTTTCTACAGCACCCGGTGCGATAGTGGTAACACGAACATTTGAAGCTGCTACTTCTTCACGAACGTTCTCAGAGATAGCGTGTACCGCGAATTTAGTACCACAGTAAGCCGCGTGGCTTGGGAATGTTTTCTTACCCGCAATTGAGCTGATGTTGATGATAGTACCTGTATTGCGTTCCATCATTGGAGCAAGTACAGATTGCATGCCGTTTAGAAGACCAATCACGTTCACGTCGAACATTGTCTTCCACTCTTGAGCATCTTGAGTATCAATTTGACCAAGAAGCATTGCACCAGCGTTGTTGATAAGCGCGTCTACAGGGCCAAATTTCGCTTCACCTTGTGCGATTGCTGCATCAAAAGACGCTTTGTCTGTTACGTCTACTTTCACAGATAGAGAGTTTGGTAAGTTAAGCGCTTCAAGGCGGTCAACACGACGAGCTAAAAGTAGAAGAGGGTGACCTTCATCGCTTAGACGACGAGCGATTGCTTCACCAATACCAGAGCTTGCACCTGTAATTACGATTAGTTTTTTCATTTTATTTCCTCTGTACTTTTATTGCGTCGGTTGGCTACGACGTATTGTTTAAGGGCATTCGAATCAAGTGCTTGTTGCCTTGCTTCGTTGCGATGGAGGTATATTAAGGAAAATAGCATTGTTGATATATAGCGCTTTACTTGAAACACTGTTGCTGTAGTGCAACAATAAATGTGTGCACTTTATTACTTCATCACTTTTTAAATCTCACAACTAAGCTGGCGACCATGCTCAATCAAATTAACCTGTCTGATATTCGTTCTTTCGTGCTTATCGCTCGTTTAGGTAACTTCACCAAAGCGGCGGAGGAGCTTGATGTGTCGCGCTCCCACGTGTCGCGCCAAGTAAGTAGTTTAGAAAAGCAGATGGGTGTGACACTGTTTATCCGTACTACTCGAACCTTAAGACTGACGCATGCGGGGCAAGATCTGTACGCGAGATGTGAACAAGCCTTAGATAATATAGACCAAGCCTTGATTGCTGCTGTCGACGATGTCGAAGAAGTACGTGGCGACATAAAAGTAAACTGTGTTGGCGGTTATTTGGGTGAGGTGATCATCGCGGATCTAGTCAATGAGTTTATGCAGCTCTACCCAGACATCAGCATCAGCCTTGATTTCAGTAGTAACCGAGTCGATTTGATTGAAGATGCCTTTGATATCGCTTTTCGTATGGGGAGCTTAGAAGATGCGGGCTTTATCGCTAGAAAGCTATTAGACATCGAGATGGGAACGCTCGCGAGCCCTGAGTATTTCGCTCGTAAAGGAAAGCCAAGTCATCCTAAAGATCTGATCCACCATGACTGCTTAACGGGATCTGTGCGTAAGTGGATCTTTCAAGCGCTAGATGACACCAAGAAAACGGTCGATGTGCATGTGACGGGCAGACTGCAATGTAAAAATGGCCGAGTGTTGGTGCAGGGCGCCAAGTCGGGCAACGGAATTATTCGTGTACCAACCATCTATTGCTTACAAGAACTCAACGACGGGCAATTGCTGCAAGTGTTTGAAGAATGGGTGGTGCCTAAGGTCGACTTTTCAGCGATCTACCATCGAGACCGCTATCAACCAAGTCGAATTAGAACCTTTATTGATTTTGTGAAAGGCCGTTTTGAGCAAATGCCAGTCAGCTAAATAGTGCGTGCTGTCCATTATTTGGAATAGAGCGGATTAGCGTGGGCTTACATCTCGTCGATTTCGTTTTGTAGGTTTTCCAGCTGGTCTAGAATCAACAAAAACTTCTCGCCGAACGGAGTCACTTGGTATTCAACTCTTGGTGGCAGTTCGTTGAACATTTGCTTATCTAAAATCCCAAATTCTACATTTCGCTTCAAACATTCATTCAATACCTTGGTCGATAACCCTTCGACCGAGCGCACCATTTCACCAGGGCGATTAATGCCATTTGCGAGCAATTGGTAGACCGTTAGCGACCATTTACAGCCGTAGATGGTTTCTACCATGCGAGCTGAGCGCTCTGGTGCTGATTTTCTTGAAAAAAAGTTTTCCTGATTTTTCATAAAGATGTACCAATAAGTACCTACCTAACCGATTTGTACTTACTATTCATAGTGTTAGTTCAAGGCCTAAGATTACCACGTTCACATGACTTAGGAGATAACAAAATGAACTTCACTAAAAATGGTATTGCAGTAGTAATCGGTGGCACGAGCGGTATGGGCTTTGAAACAGCGAAGCAGTTAGTCGCTCAAAACATCCATGTGTTGGTTGTCGGCAATAACCCAACTAAGTTAGATAAAGCGGTGTCAGAACTTCAATCACTAGGCCACGCTTCTGGTTGGCAAGCTAACCTTTATGATGATGCGAGTGTGTCTCGCCTTATTGCGCATTTAGAGTCGCTCGAAGAAGGTATTGGTTACCTTGTTAATGCTGCAGGTTACTTCAACCCTAAAGCGTTTATTGAGCACCAAGAATCTGATTACGAGCAATACATGCAGCTTAATAAAGCAACCTTCTTCATCACTCAAGCGATAAGTAAATTGATGATCAAGAACGGCGGTGGCAGTGTGGTTAACGTTGGTTCTATGTGGGGTAAGCAAGCAATCAAAGCGACGCCATCTTCTGCCTATTCAATGGCTAAAGCTGGCCTGCACGCATTAACACAACACATGGCAATGGAACTGGCTGAGCATAACATTCGTGTGAATGCGGTTTCCCCGGCTGTGGTTAAAACACCGATTTACGAATCTTTCATCAAACCTGAAGATGTGGATCAAGCGTTAGAAGGTTTCAACGCATTCCATCCGATTGGTCGAGTTGGTTTGCCGAAAGACATCGCCAATAGCATCTCTTTCTTACTGTCAGACAGTGCTGATTGGGTCACGGGTGCAATCTGGGATGTTGATGGCGGTGTGATCGCTGGCCGCAATTAATTAGGCTTCTTTTCAGGAGGCTGTCGCGTAGGCAAATAGCAGCGAGATGGCCTCCTTGATGAGTATTCGCGTAGAATAGAAACGAGAAAGACAACAATAATAATTAAAACGATAACAAGAGTAAGGTCGCCATTATGTTCAACATGGACTTTTTAAAGAGACTGGTTATAGAAACCGAGACATTAGATTGGATCGCGAGCCCTGCCAAAGGGGTATGGCGTAAGCCGCTAGAAAGAGAAGATAAAGAGTCGGGCCACACAACCAGTGTTGTGAAGTACGATCCTGAATCTTCGTTTTCTGAGCACCCGCACCCACAAGGCGAAGAAATCTTCGTGTTAGACGGTGTGTTCTCAGATGAAACTGGAGATTTCCCTGCCGGTACTTATATCCGTAATCCCCCGGGCAGTGCGCATTCTCCATCAAGCAAAAATGGCTGCATGATCTTGGTGAAGCTCAACCAGTTTGATGCGAGAGACTTAACTCAAGTGCGCATTAATACTCTAGAAACGGAATGGCTTCCGGGCATCGGTGGCTTACAAGTGATGCCGCTGCATGGTTTTGAGCACGAAAATGTGGCCTTGGTGAAATGGCCCGTTGGTGAGCGCTTTCAGCCACACCGTCATTTTGGTGGTGAAGAGATCTTTGTGTTGTCAGGCACTTTTAAAGATGAACATGGCGTGTATCCAAAACACACTTGGATGCGTAGCCCTCATATGAGCGAGCATTTCCCTTATGTGGAAGAAGAGACGGTTATCCTAGTGAAAACGGGTCATTTGCCATTGGATTAAAGGAATGCTCAATATAAAGATGAGAAAGCCGCATTGTTTTGAACAAGCGGCTTTTTTAGTTTTTATATATGAGCTGACTAGTAAGCGACACCAATACGTTGGCGTGGGAACTTGCCAGCTTCTAGTTCATCAATCATCGCGATAGCGTAGTCGCTGACGGATATTTTGCTGTTGCCATCTTCGTCAGTGAGCAGTTGATCACCACCTGTGCGGTAGGTTGATAGCTTATCGCCCGGGAAGATTTCCGCAGCAGGGCTCACGAATGTCCAGTTAACCTTGTCATTAGATTGTTTGAACACTTCAAGGGCTTCTCCTTGTGCTAGCGCTTCGTTTTTGTAGTCCGCAGGGAAGTCAGGAACGGTAACTAACGGTACGTTTGGCGCCACTTCTAATGAGCCTGCACCTCCCACCCAAAGTAGACGTTCGATGCCAATGCTTGGCAATGTATCAAGCAACTTAGCTGCTGTGTTTATTACGATGTCGTGATTGCCTAGAGCGCGTCCACCAATCGAAGCAATTACCGCATCAACGCCTGAGAAAGCGGTCGCTAGACTTGCCGCTTCATCTTGTAAATCAAATGAACGAACTTCAACATCGCTGATTTCTACGCGGCTTGCATCTCTTACAACAGCAACAACTTCGTGTCCGCGAAATTGAGCTTCTTGAGCGATGTGGCTACCAATCCAACCTGATGCGCCTAATACTGCAATTTTCATAATGTCTCTCCAATTATCTAATTTATTGAGTCTGTTTCTCGACAGCCATTGCAGTCTAATAGCTCACTAGGTTGCAATAAATATCGTAAAATGATGTAGATTGTATCTATATAGTTATCTAATAAGCTTGGTTAAGTCGGTAAGGGAGAGTGGGATGGACAGGTTGAAGGCGATGCGTAGCTTTGTTGAAGTCGCAAATTGCGCCAGTTTTACTCAAGCAGCAGAGCATTTGGACATGAGCCGTTTACAGGTTTCACGGCATGTCCAAGAGATCGAAGGGTGGTTAAAGCAGAGGCTATTACACAGAACGACTCGTAAGGTAAGTTTGACGACAGCAGGGGAGATTGCGCTACAACGTTGCGAAAAAATACTCCATGAAACGGCGGAGCTAGAAGTCACTGCACTTAATCAAACCGATGCTCTTTCCGGAACCATTCGAATAGCAGCCCCAATTGGCTTGACTCAGCACATGTTGTTGGATGTGGTTGAACAGTTCACAGAGCTTCATCCCAGTATCACAGCAGAGCTTTTTGCTTCTGACCATTTTGCTCAGCTGGTGGACGACAGAATCGATATTGCGCTGCGCTATACCGATCAACCTGACGATAGTTTGATTGCTCGAAAGCTAATGGAAATTGATTCGGTGGTGTGTGCCTCACAAGACTACCTAGACAAACACGGTGAACCTGAAACGGTTGAAGCGCTTAGACAACACAATTGTTTTCGTCATTTGAGTGTTTCTAAGTGGGATTTTGTTAAGGATAACCAACATTATTCGGTTGAGGTGTCGGGGACTATTAAGGCCAACGATGTTGGGGTGTTAGCTCGCGCCGCACAGCATGGCAAAGGGGTTGTTCGATTACCTTGTGATTTAGCGAATCCGTTGATTGCTGAAGGGAAGCTGAAACGAATTTTGGATGATTTTGTTTCACCGAGTAGTGTGCTTTGGGCGGTGTACTTGTCTCGCAGTTATCAGCTGCCTGTTGTTCGTCAGTTCATTGATTTTGCGGCAGAAGCTTGGTCTAGCGATATCAAATCTGGAGACGTTTAAGCTTACATCGCTCATAACTTGTCTCGTCCTAAAATAGAACCAAATAAATATATAAGCCCATAAATACAAAAATCCGATATCAAAGGTGATATCGGATTTGAACTCAATAATTCAGAGTTCCAGCACGCTCTCCTCTCACGAAGTCTTTACATGTAATGATGTACGGATAATCGGGTATTTATCACCTTATCGCTGATGCTAGGTAAAGGCTGATACAAGCTTTTGGTAATGTCTGATAATACTTGGTCGTAGACTTGCGATACCACAGTAGAGATATCACTGGTTAACTCGTACATGCTATCTGCTGGCTGGGTCGCTTTAGTACTTGATGCGATCTCGGTAAGTGCATGCATCGCACGTGTACAAATGGGTGACCCACTGCTGATAGGGCAGATAATCGATAATTGGTTGAGTTTGCGGTGTGTCTGAGATGCGTAGAATTTGAATCTCGCATACTCCTCAGGCTTCTCCATATCAGGTATACACATTCTCAGCTTGGTCAAGATCTCCATGCAATCTAAGATCTGTTGCCAGTTCATGTGGTACTCACGGCTCATGTCTTCTCGTTCTGATTGAATCAGCCAGATGATCATCACTTCATCCATCAAGAACATGCTGTGACGAATCGTTTTTCCATGAATCGATTGATTACGTACTAAGCTACGGTTTTGCCAGTCATTGTGCATAGCGATGAGTTTGAGGTGATAAATGCGATACATCGGACGGCTGTCAAACGACACATGAGATTGAAGCAGTTCAGATACCTCAAGTATGTTGTCGTAAATCTGATTCACTTTTCGAATTGAGTCGCTCGTCAATTGATACGCCAGAGCATAATGCGTTGCCGCGCGATGTTTGCGTGATAGCAACAATAACTGTCTGAGTAGAACTAAGGTTTCAAACCGGTGTGATAGCGCTGTTTGTCTCTTCTTTGAGAAATGAAACAGCGCTGCAAGTACTAATAGGGATAAACCCACTGAAATAACGACCAACATATTCAACTCCTAATATCTGAATACCTACTTAGTGGTAGTTCACGATTTGTGCCAAAATTGATAAACATTATATTTCAACGACTTATATTTTAAGCCCGCTTGTGGATGACCAATACTGGTGCATCACCTCACCATTCGAGTGAGTGCGATAGAAGAGGTTAGAGGTTTTTATAGTTTCTAGACTTTGCTATGGCTGAAGCATAAATAGCTACAATCTGGCTAACCTCTTATGCAAGGTTAGTCAGATTGGGTTACACAGAGATGTACATTCAGTGAGTAGATAGTGAAGGTATGACTAAAGATTTACGGCGAATGTACCACTGAGAAGACAGATAACCGCGAAGCTCGTTTAGGTCGATAGCCCAATAGCTCAATAAGTCTATCGATCCAGAAATCAATAGCTAGATAAATCAATAGCGCGATAAGTCGATCACTTTATTGCATAGCTTACTCAAAGCCAGTTGATCATGGCTGATCAAAATTAGGCCGCAGTTAGCTTCTTTCGATACTTCAACAATCAGCTTTAGCGTTTGGGCTGCTGTGATGGGGTCTAATCGTGATGAGGGTTCATCTGCAATTAACAGTTTTGGGCTCATCAGTAGCGCTCGTAAAATCGCAAACCTCTGCAATTCTCCTCCGGATACTTGGCTTGATGGACGTTCAAGCAAAGCAGAGTTAAGGCTCAATCTATCTAGAAGTACGGGTATCTTGGAGCGATTTAGCTTGTGAAGCGCACATAAGTCATTAAGTAACGTTTTTAGTGTTGTGTGAGGGGAGTGCGCACTGGGTGGATCTTGGTAAAGCTTGAGGCGTTGTCCTTTTTCGATTTTTTGAAGCCAGTCGATATTGCCGGAAAAGTCGTGATGCAACCCTAGTAAAGTATCGGCGAGAGAAGATTTCCCGCATCCGCTGTCACCATAAACTCCCAGTATTTCACCTTGTGATAATGAGAACGTGAGATCTGAAAAGAGTGTTCTTTGATCGCGGTAAATCGCTAAACTTTCAACTTCAAGCAATGGCTTCTGCCCGCTTTGTATACCAACCTCTGAGGGAGTAGCGTGACTATTTGATTCATTTGAAGGTTGCGAGGAAGTTGGCTGATCAAGATACCAATACTCAGGTTGCGCTTGTATTAGCGCTTTTGTGTAGGCCGCTTGTGGCTGATCTAAAATGGCTTTAGCGTCTCCCCTTTCAACAATTGCCCCTTCTTTCATGACAATGATGTCACCACCTAACATTTTAGCCAGCTTAATGTCGTGAGTGATGGTGAGCAGGCCACCGGGTTTGCCATTTTCAAGTTGTTGGCAGTGAGAAAGGAGAAGTTGCCCAACGTGATCACGTCGGCTTTCGTCTAAGCCTTTTGTGGGTTCATCGGCAATTAACAGTTTGCCTCCAGCTTGTGTCGCACATAAGTACGCAGCACGTTGCGCCATTCCGCCCGAGAGTTCAAATGGGTGTTTATCTCCATCTTTGCCCAGATCCATTTGTTGAAGTGCATGATGGGTGAGTGTGTCACTCTGGGAACGACCTTCGTTTAAAACCAGCTTATGAACTTCGCTTATCTGCGATCCTATAGTCCGAAGCGGATTGAGTGCTAACCAAGGTTCTTGAGGTAGCAAAGCTATTTCTTTGCCCCAAAACCGTTCTCGATTTAAAGGGTTAAGCTCATCAAACAAAGTAATGTCGCCCTCTGGTTTTAAGGCATCAGGTAATGTGCCGGCGATAGCTGCCGCGATTAGGCTTTTCCCCGCGCCTGTTTCTCCCAAAATGGTGAGCGGACGCTGCGGATATAAATCTAAACTTAAGCTCTGGACTAAGGTTTGAGTATCAGTTTGAATCGACAGGTTTTCAATTTTTAACATTGCGTTCATGCTGCTACTCCGTTATCCGCTTGTTTGCCTAGTTGGGGTTTTTCTTGTTTAGCTCCCGGTTCATTATGCGTATGGTTTTTTGAGGATTGCGTGTGACGTTTTCCTTGAGCTAGTAAATGAAAGCTTAATACCAGAAGAAAAACGGTCAGTACCGGTTGAATCAAAACCCAAGGGGCTTGGTGGTAGTAACGGAATAGTTCAACCATCATTAAGCCGAGTTCAGCTTCTGGCGGCTTGAGCCCAACATGCAGAAAGCCTAAAGACGCGAGTGCCAGTATTGAATTACCCGTACCAAAACAGAACAGGGTGAATAAATCATTTCGGCAATCTGGCCATAAGTGACGCTTGAATATATACCAGTGGTTGAACCCATAAAGCCGAGAGGCTTCTACTGCAGGTGACTGAATGAGTGACAACGTTCGGTTGCGTGACACGCGGAAAAAATCCACCCACAGCATGAGCGATATGGCGATATATAGAATGAGGAATGATCCAGGAACCATTGCCGCAAAAAGTAAAACAAGAATTAAGCCGGGCATGGCGAGTATCATGTTCACGTTGAATGAAAAGATTTTATCCCACCATCCTTGTTTCCAACCAGCGATTACTCCCATTGACGTCCCTAACAACGCAGCGGTAGTAATACTTATTAATGCCATGGAAAGTGAGGTGCTGATGGCGTGGCTTAATCTTGCCAAATTACTGCGTCCAAAATGGTCTCTGCCTAAAGGTTCTTCGACAGAAGGCGTTGTGAATGCAAGGTCTAAATTTTGCTTGGCAATATCACCTTGATAGACAGTCCGTTCTAGCATGACTAGGCATAATAAGGCGGCTAAGATAATCAGACCTAACCATTGCGGCTTTGTTAAATTCATACGATCTTAACCTTCTTTTTTTCGGGTTCTGCTTGTTGTTTATTAGGTGCAAATTTTGAAAATAAAGCAGAGGGTTTATTCGCGCGTTGCCTTGGATCCAATTGGTAGTTAACAAGATCGACTAAGGTATTGATGACCACAAATAGAAGCCCCATCAGCAGAGCAGAACCTTGAATCATTGGTATATCTCTACGGAAAATCGCATGCGCTAACGCGTGACCAATACCCGGCCAAGAGAATAATGACTCGATCATAATGATCCCTTCAATTAACCCGGTTGCTTGAACACCAACAAAAGTAATAACAGGTAAAGCGATGTGTTTATGAGCGTGATGCTGAAAAGCTTGCGCCTCACTGAGTCCTTTTAAACGAGCGAATAAAAAGTGCGGTGCTGTGATGGCATCGTGAGTGGCGTTTCTTATAAGACGACTAGACATTGCAGCCAGCGATAGTGCCAAGGCGAGGGCGGGCAAAATGATAAACTCGACTCGACCAAAGCCTGCCACAGGAAGCCAATTCAGCTGTAACGCAAATATAATCACCAAGGCCAAACCTATTAAAAATACAGGCTGAGCTCTTAAGATGATGGAACCTAATAGCGAGAAATGGTCTGCAAAAGAGTCGGTCCGTTTTCCACAATAAATACCGATTGGGATGGCAATGAGAAGAGAAATGACGGTCGCGACGACTGCCAATAAAATGGAATGCCCGAGCTGGTGGCTGATTTCATCAATGACGGGGGTGCCACTAATCAATGATGTTCCCAAATCAAAATGGAGAAGATCCCATAGCCATTCGAGGTATAGCTGCAAGCCCGAACGATCAAGCCCTAGCTCTTGATAAACCGCTTGTGCCGCATCCGCATCCACATAATCATACCCATAGCGACCCGCTGCAATTCGAAAAGCAAAGTCGCCGGGTAACAAGCGCATTAAAATGAAAGTGAGTGTTCCGATACTCCAAGCCACAAAGCCGGCTTGGAGTACTCTTCGGATTAAGATATTAATCATTAATCGTCATCTCTGAGATGCGATAGTTGATTTCAAATGGGTCAAATGAGAAGTGGTTAACACGTTCATTCACCGCGACTAATTGAGTGTAGAAAGTCACAGGAATCAGCGGCATTTCTTCCGCTAATATGGATGAAGCCTCTTGAGTCATTAGATTATATTGCTCTTGGTTTGGTTCAACCGATAGACGTTGAAGTAAGCTGCTGAACTCATCAGAAGACCAGTTCATTGGTCCCCAGTCACTGCCTTTATGGCTAGCAAAATCTCGCATCAGTAAGGCTAGGGGATCCGCCGTAGTGCCAAAATTACGCGCCACGAGCGCCATTTCTAATGTGCCGTCTTTGTGCTTTGATGGAATTGCACTTGAGTTATCGATAGAAACATTCACTTGAATGCCGACTTCTTTAAGCTGAGCTTGAATCGCGGTAGCTACGATAGGCAGCTCTGGTCTGTCTGAGTAGGTAGTTAAAGTAATATCGAATGTTTTGCCTTCTCGCGAAAGGAGACCTTCCTCATTTTCCTGCCAACCTTGCCCTGCAAGTAATGTTTTCGCTTGGTCGATATTGCGCTGAGTTTGCTCAAGGTTATTGATGTGCCATGCGCCAAGAGAAGGGGCAAACAGTTGATAGGCTTCAGAGCCTGGAACGCGGACAATTTGTTTTGAAATACCCGTTCGGTCCAAAGCTAGACTGATAGCTTGACGCACATCTGAATGATTCAAAAGTGGGTGTTCATTATTCAACTTAATTAGGATCGTTCTTGGGATGGACTCCATCACCAATTCAACATTCTTTGCTGACTCAAGCAGGTCGATACTGGCTGGGTCGAGTGTGTAAACCAGATCGGCTTGACCGGTTTGTGCTAACAAAGCACGGCTTTCAGAGCGATGACCTGCAAGGTAGTGAACATGTTCAATCGAGGCTTTTGTGCCCCAGTAGTCAGCATTTTTGACAACATGCGCTTTATGAGGAGCTTGTAACTCTTGGATTTTATAAGGACCTGTACCACTCAGTTGTGCAACATTTCCTTGTTGATCAAACGAACTTGGTGCTGCAATCGCTGCTGTGTAATGAGCTAACACTGCCAGCAATGGTCGATAAGGTTGAGATAGTTCTATCACTAGAAGGTTGTCTGAAGCTGATACCTCTTTGATAGGTACACGCTTTAATACGCCAGGTTTTTTTAAAGCGTGAGAAAGAGAAGTTTGAACAGCTTGCGCGGTAAGCGGGGAGCCATCGTGGAACACAACGTCTGGGCGCAATGTGAATTCCCAGCGTAAATTGTTTGCGTTAGTTGTCCATTCTTTCGCTAATAAAGGGGTGACGTTGCCTGACTTATCGATAGCAGTAAGCGCTTCAACGACTTGTAACCGTGTAAATAAATAGCCGTTTTTAGATAAATCTTGGTCGGTAAATTCAAAGGGGCCAGAAATGTTTAGCGTTGTTGGTTGTGTTTCTTTTGATGGTAAAAATATCCATATGAGTAGTGCACTGATGGAAAGTAGCGCCAGTGCGGCAAGCTTTTTCATGCTTTTGTCCTAGTTATGAGTAATTATTTGCGATGTTATAACATAACAATTGCGTATTGTTAATGATAATAGTTGCTAATTGGCTCGGTTTTTTATCGGACGTGAGTATGAAAAAAGCCCCACTGAAATCAGTGAGGCTCTAATTTTTGTATGCGGTTCTGATTCTAACAGGGTTTATTGGACGGTATCAGTCAGCTGTAAAAGCTGTTTGAGTGACAGTCACTATGCCCTGTTTAAAATAAGCTTGGCTCCATTGGTGAGCCTAGATCTGTTTAGGTCAATGCGTTTGAGTTAATATCGGGATACTAAGCACTAAGCACTAAGCATTAAATATTAAACATTAAGCCAGTTTTAGGTCGAACTCAGTGCGGTACATCACCATATCTTCAATGGTCAGTACAGGCATGTTGTGCATTTTACCGAAAGCAACGATCTCTGGCGCTTTTGCCATCGTGCCGTCTGGGTTGGTAACTTCACACAGTACACCTGCCGATTGAAGACCTGCCATTTGCATTAGATCCACAGTACCTTCTGTGTGACCGCGGCGAGCCAGTACACCACCTTTACGCGCACGTAATGGGAATACGTGGCCAGGGCGAGCTAGGTCAGTAGGTTTAGCCGTTGGGTTTGCAGCTGTCTTGATCGTTGTTACACGGTCAGCGGCAGAAACACCTGTTGTTACGCCGACTTTTGCTTCGATAGTAACGGTAAACGCAGTTTGGTTTGCGCTGTTGTTATCAACAACCATAGGTGGAAGTTCGAGTTGGTTTGCTTGCTCGTCTGTTAAGCATAAGCACACAATACCGCTGCATTCTCGGATCATAAGCGCCATTTGAGCATTCGTTAGGTGTTCTACTGAGTAGATGATGTCGCCTTCGTTCTCGCGATCTTCATCGTCAAGTAAAAGTACGCCACGACCTTCGCGTAGAGCTTGCAGTGCGTTTTCAACGCGAGTGATTGGTTCGCCAAATTCGGCAAGTAGTGAAGACTGATTCATGGTTAAACTCCTAAAATATCACCAGAATCAGGGCTGTATGAGGGATCTCAACCGAGCACAACAAAGCAGACTCATTACAAGTCGACTTGTACCAATCGTAGTAAACAACTGGTCATTCTAGCTGGTTAAAACCCTTGATAACGGCGTTAAAATTTTTGACTGTAGAATAACTACTTTTCGAAAAATTTTGCCTTGTTCTCAAGCGTTTTTCCTGCGCTATCTCTGATCATTTATTTACTGTGATTGGTATTAGCTCATTATGGTTTTATCCAAAACGAAATGCACCCGTCTAAGTTGGAGGCATGAACCTAATAAATAGGTACACCTTTCCAACTTAAACGAGTGTGTTTTCATTCTCTCTCATCCGGACTATGACCGTCGGCTCTGGCATCTCACCAGATCTGCTGACCTCGACGAATCGAGCGCTCGCGGGCTTATCTTTAGATTTTGCTAAAAACATACCGCCGGTGGGGAATTTCGCCCCGCCCTGAGAATAAAAATTAATAATCTGTTTTGCTTTGAAAGCAGACCAGATGGTAATCCTTTCAATAGTGGATTTAAAGGACTGAGGGCAAAGTTTTTCAGATTCCGGCCTTATAGTCGGGTAAGTGTTCACTTTATCAGCAGAACGCGTCCGGTAGTCTATTAGTGGGATGATGCCTTTGTCTCGTCTGGTTTCAGTGATTTTTGCTATCTCTATGAACATAAATGGATGTTGAACATTATTGGTGCTGGCGTGGCTGTTCACCGAATCAATACTCAAGAGGTTCATCAATCGAACATTGTTAGACCATGACGGCTTAATGACCGTTTTGACATAAAATTGATATTGGCAGTGCTAAGCTGCGCTAGCATCCATCCACTTTATCCAAAAGATCTTAGTCATGACATCTCCGTTCTCTAACAAATCCAAAGGCTTATTACTGCTCGTTTTAAGTTTGTCTTCTCTCGTACCGTTTTTGATCTTTGGATCTTATTTTGACCTTGGGGCTGGGGTTTCGCCTTTCCAAGGCGCCTTCATAACGTTTGTGACTTACTCGGCGGGTAATCAAGGGTTCTTGGTAACGCTAGCTGTTTTGTCTTTGGTATTGCTCACGATGAAATTTTCCAAAGTTAAGCTCGTCAGCCTTTGTCTGCAGCTCGGCTTGTTGTTGGTTCTCAGCTTTGCAGCAAAAACTTTCTTAAAGCACTCTACAGAAAGCCCGCGTCCTTATTCTGAGTATTTGGTGACCCAAGAAGTCGTTGACATGCCAGAGCTGTTTTACGAACTGCCATTGGTAGAAAAGAACGCAGCGATTGTATCTGTGCAAGATAAGGTGAGTGAGTGGCGAACACGTCATTGGCTAGGTGAGACTGACTATTCTTTCCCATCTGGGCACATGATTTTCGTTGGCGTGTGTCTGGCGTTCTTTGGCGGCTTGTTCCTAGAAGCGAAACGTTTTTACTTAGTCGGCGGTTTGCTAGTTTGGGCTGGTGGCGTTGCTTATAGTCGTGTTTGGCTTGGTATGCACCGCCCTGAAGACTTAGCTGCGTCTATCGCCTTTGCCGGTTTGATTTACCTATTGGTGCCACTGATTCCGACGCAAAGAATAGAACTTTTGTTACCGATGTTTCTAAGAGATCGCAAATGAGTAATAAACTTGCCTAGAAGAGCTCTGGTGGGGCTTTTGAAAGAGAGGAATAAAAAACCGCCTTCGGAGAAGGCGGCTATTTTAAAGATGACTGCTATTGAAAAACTATAGATGCTATTTGAAACTATAACCTCCATACACTACGGGTTTCATTCTAACTAACTGTTTTAGTAGAAATTAACGTAGTTTAAACATACCAACCATTGATGCCAGTCGTTCGTTTACTTGGGAGATATTGTTGGTTTGCACCAAAGCTTGATCTCCATTTTTGTTGAGTTCATTTACAATGTCACTCAGAGCCACCATGTTACGACTAATTTCCTGAGTGACGCTGCTTTGCTCTTCTGCGGCCGTTGCAATTTGAATACTTAGGTCATTGATCCCCGTTACTTGTGACGTTAGCTCATTTAAGCTGCTGCCCACTTTCTCGGTGTTATTAAAAGTTTCGTCACAAGTCCCTTTCGTCTTATTCATAGACTCTTCAACATTCTTGTTCACTGAAAGCAATCGAGTCAGCGCTTGTTCAATCTGTTGTGTACTCGCTTGTGTTCGACTCGCTAAGGCTCTCACTTCATCCGCTACGACTGCAAACCCACGACCTTGCTCGCCCGCTCGTGCTGCTTCAATCGCTGCATTTAACGCAAGAAGATTGGTCTGTTCAGCGATTTCACCAATCACTGTCAAAATATCACTGATTCCTTTAGTTTCTTGGCTCATGCTTTCTAGGTTCGATGATGTGTTCTCTATCTCAGAAACTAGTGCATTAACCTTCATTTGTGCATCACCGACAGCATTGAGTGATTGCTCCCCGATATCGGACGCGACTTTAGTTGATTGCGCCGTTTCACCTGCATTTTGGGCAACGGCGTCAGCTGTTGAACTCATTTCTTCAATGGCAGTGACAATTTGTTCAGTTTCTTGCACGTGCTGATTCAAAATGTGGTTATTTTCATCTGATTTATGTTCAAGTTGCTGCACATTTTCTTTCAGTTCAGACGATGCTGCGTCAATTTTTAGCATCAAGTCTTGTATATGCTCGATGAATTGGTTTACACCAGATGCGATTTGCCCTAAATCATCGTGTTTCTTTACTTCGAGTCTCTGAGTTAAATCACCATCACCATTTGATAGCCCTGTAATGGTTTCTTTCAACGCTAGGATGGGTTTGTAAAGAATATTGAGAATGAATAACGTGGCAACTACGCTGATCAATAGGTAGACAATCGTGATCATAATTGCTTGCTGTTGAGCTACTTCTAGCGCTGCGAATACGACGCTTTTGTCTAATCCAACAAGTAGGTACCACTCTTTATCACCATAGCTAACCGCATGGCTGAACATCACTTTCTCAACGCCGTTGATACTATAATTAACGATTGTGCTTTCTGAATTTTGTGCTTTTTTTGCAACGTCTTTCAAAGAAGCGTAATCCGTTAATTTAGTGCCCACCTTAACCACATTGGATGTGCTAGCCAGCACCGTCATGTCATTGGTCATCATCATCGAAATAGCACCGTTGAGGTCGATTTCAGAGACAGTGTCACTTAGAACATCGAGTGGAATGTCTGCCAATACCACACCGTTACCAACATCTTTACCAATGCTCACCATTAAGGTACCTGTTGTGGAGTCTGTATATGGGTCTGTATATACAAGGCTTCCTGAACGCTTACCTTCTTTGTACCAAGCTTTACTGCGAGGGTCGTAGCTTGATGGGCTTTTGTGATTATCCCAGCCCGGGTAATCGAATGAGGCATAAGCATCGCCATTGTCAAAACCTATCATTAAGTTCGCGACATCAGCACCTAATGAGCCCACGCGCATTCGCTCGGCGTGTCTATCTTGATAATTATGTTGACGATAATCAGCAGCTACTTTTGCTACTGCTTGTGTTTTAGCATCCAGGTAAGTCTCAACCTTGTTCCCTTCAATGCGAATACGGTCTTGTGTGCTCTGGTAAATATTCTCAGTCAGTGCTTCCTTATTGCTCTGATATGAAAAATAGTTGGCTGAGCCTACACTTATTGCAATTATTGCTGATACGGCGACTAAAAGAACTTGCTTAAACCCAAGTTGTTTCATTTGAAAGTCCTTAATACTGAATGTGTTCATTTTCCTGCTTAATGAATATGCAGTATATAGACGTATTATGAATAGGACTACGCTACCAATTGAACATTCAGCCTGATTTGAACAGTCTCAGCTCTGTATACAAAAAGCTTATGAAAAAATGGTTTATGCAGTAATGGTTTATTGATGGTGAATGAGAGGGAATCGTGACCGCCAGATAGAGATGTTTACGACAGTGTGGTACTGACTTTAAAGCTTAAATAAGGCGCCGCATTAGGGTATTTGAGCAGAATGGATAACGTCACTAGTCAGTCATATGAGCTTGCTTATCGAGATGAGTGAGCTGTCATCAAAATAGTTACAAAACGTAAGCAACCTTCAGTACTTACGTTATCTCTATACTAACCAGCTAAGCCTTGCCAAATGGCAGTAAAGCCACTGATAGAACATAACAGTAAAGAACCAATACGTATCTTCTCTTTAGGAATGCTTTGCGTGGTCATTAACGCCACTTTGTAACCCAACCAAGCAGCAGGCAGCAAAGGTATGGTGATGATCAAATGGTGCATAGTGAAGAAGCCAATTGGGATCTGAACAATCAACGAAATGATTGAACTAAAGACAAAAAAGGCAGACAAGTTGCCACGCAGCTGATTGGCATCTTGGTGTTGGAGTAGCAGTGCCATAGGTGGACCACCAATACCTGAACTGGTGCCAAAAAATCCTGAGAAGAATCCCGCGATGCCCATTTTGGCAGGCGTCGGCTCTAACCTAAATGGAAGCAAGCTGACAATCACTGCAAATACCACTAATAAACCTAACCAAAGTGACAACACGCTCGTTGAAACCATCACCAACAAGGCACCGCCTGCTAGTGAGCCTGGAATGCGTCCTAGTAATGCGATTTTTAATCCGCCAATAGAAATGTTTGCACGGTGTTTAAAGGCGTTGAATAACGAGATGAACAGGCCAACTAAACAGATAGGCGCAGGTACATAGTCTGGTGAAACCAAAAACAACAGTGGGGCAGCCACAATGGCCAAACCAAAGCCGATTGCAGTTTGCACAAATGAGCCTGCAAAAATGAGTGCCATTGCGATAAGGGCGGTCTGATCTAGGTATTCCATAAGCCTGCGGATTAGTTTTAAAGGAGCGAGTGGATACTATAAATTAAAACGAAAAGGATAGTCTTATTATTCAGTGAGGTTTATGCAAATATCGACAGTTTTAATTGGTGAAATAGTGACTAACAAAAAAGCGAGTGAGTATATCAGGATGCTTCTTTTCAATACTCACTCGCTTTATTGGAACGACTTGTTGTTTACGCTAGTGGGGGAGTCAGCGTTAAACGTTAAGCCATTGCCAATTTCAGTCGCTCAATCGGCTTGTCATTGATTGGTAAATGGATAAGTGCTGCTGCAAATGCCAGTACCACCGTTGACCACCAGATTGGCTCGTAAGAACCGTAGTAATCGTAAATACGACCACCAACCCAAGCGCCTAAGAAGCTACCCACTTGGTGAGTAAAGAACACCAAACCGTACAACGTTGACAGGTAACGAGCACCGAAGATCTGACGAACTAAGCCAGAAGTTAGCGGAACCGTACCCAACCAACAAAAACCAATCGCTGCACCGAAGATTGCCGCGGTTGACTCAGTAACAGGCAAAGTGACAAAAGCTCCGATAACCACGGCACGCACTAAGTACAGTGCCGACATTACATGACGCTTGCTGAACTTATCACCCATCACACCCCAGAAGTAAGACCCGAAGATGTTGAAGATGCCAACGTAAGCCAGTGCCATTGCTGCGCTGCTCGCCGGTAGGTTTTTGTCTGCTAAGTAACTTGGTAGGTGCGTCGCAATGAACATTACGTGGAAACCACACACGAAGAAGCCCGCGTGAATTAACCAGTAACTTTTGTTCGCAAACGCCTCAGACAACGCTTCTTTTAGCGTTTGGTTCTCTTCAGCTTGCGCTTGTTTGTTTGAGGCTGCTTTAGGCGCTCGCATAAACAGCGCAAAAGAGATTATGAAACAACAAAGTACGCCAAAGACTTGCATCGCACTCTGCCAGTCAAATTCGTTCAACATGTATTGCGCGCCCGGAATTACCGCGAACATACCAAATGAACCTGCTGCTGTGGTTAAACCAAATGCCTTAGCCGCGTGCTCTGCAGGTACTACTTTTGCTACCGCGCCTAGCACGATCACATAGCTCGTCGCACTCAATCCAAGGCCAACTAATGCGCCTAGTGAAACGTAAAGCATGCTTGATTCGGTAGAAATAGAGGTAAGAAGTAAACCCAAACCGTAAGCACATGCACCTGCAATAATGATGCGTCTTGCTCCCCATTTGTCAGCGGCCATGCCCACAAAAGGCTGGAACGCACCGAACAGCAGGTTTTGTAGAGCAATGGCGAAGCTGAAAAACTCACGGCCGGTGCCGAAATGCTCTGAAATTGGCATCATGAAAATGCCGAATGATTGTCTGATCCCTAGACTGATAATAAGTGTGCCGATCCCAAGCCATACCAGTAAAGGAAAACGGAAAATGCTCATTCTAATACTCTTAAATTAATGGTGGTGATGTGAGTGGTCTTGCGCTGACATGTGTTGGTCAGTCATTTTATTGTGGTGTTCGTGCCCGGAATGCTCATGCGCTGACTGCTGGTGGCATCCACTGCTAACGGCATGCTGAGCCAAGAGATCGATCAATGGCTGATTGTGATGCACAATTACCAAACTAATGACAAGGAATAGCGTCATTCTGGCGAGTTGGGCAAAAAGAGATTGTGAAAACATAAGGTGTTTACATGCGCTCAATGTTGTAAGAAGTCGCGCATCATAATGACGAGTAGGGTATGTATCAAATGACCTTTTGTGATTTAGTCTATGCGTTTTATGCATAGATTTAAGCATCGCTGGAGTTGGAATGAAACGTAGCTAATAAATAGGAAAACACGAAGCTCGCTGATTATGTGGTAGAAGCGGAGAATTTAGGATGGATATTTAATTTTTTAGATATAACTGATTGTTTTAGTGAAGTATTTTAAAGCCTGTAAAAGCTAGTATACAAATTAATCACTCAGTAACACTGCGCATTTACTCGACTTATCTGTTAAACATCGTAAATTTGTACTTCAATCGTTTCAACGGGACTGAAACGCGATGTTAAAAGATTCAGGGAGAGTCATTCACATGGATAAAGATCATAACCTTCGCGAAAACTTACTGGCACTGATCTTAGGTAGCGCGCTAGTGTCACTCGGCGTTATCTTTTTCAATCAAGTCGGTTTGCTCACCGGAGGCACGGCTGGTCTAGCGATCTTCATTACCAAAGTGACAGATTTGAGCTTTGGCCAAGTGTTCTTCGCACTTAACTTACCTTTCTATATTTTGTCGGTTGCTCGTATGGGCTGGCGCTTCACCATCAATACGTTTATCGCGGTTTCGATTGTTTCGTTCGCCGTGGATCACTTGTATCACGTGATTCAAATTGCCGAAATTCATGCATTGTATGCAGCTTTACTTGGTGGTGGCTTGATTGGTACCGGCATGTTGGTGATCTTCCGTCATAAAATGAGCTTAGGTGGCTTCAACATTCTGGCGCTGTTCTTACAAGAACGTTTTGGGATTCGTGCGGGTAAGGTTCAGATGGCACTAGATTGTACGATTGTTGTGCTTTCACTGTTTATCGTTGATGTGTCGCTGGTTCTTCTGTCTGTACTGGGTGCGATAGTAACCAACTTGATTTTGGCGATGAACCATAAACCGGGACGCTATCAACCGGTCGTAAAAGCGGAAGCGGCGTAGTTCGGTACGATCAAGCACTAGGTTCGCTTAAGTACTCGATTCGCATAAACAAAGCGTGATTTGCAGATTATGAAAACAACAAAGCCAGCATCAACTGCTGGCTTTGTTCTATTTTAGGGATGGCTATTAGCACTTACTGCAATCGTTATCTGGTTTGAGCTCGCAGTCAATCACATTGCCTTGTTGATCAAGTGACAGGTTACAGCACTCTTCAAACAAGTTCTTAAGATCCCCGCGGCTTTTCTGAACACGAGACTTAACGGTTGAGTAGCTGATGTTTTGAGCCTCTGCGATCTCTTTTTGGCTTTGACCTTTGATATCGACAGCAAGCAGTAGCGATGAACTTTGTTCTGGCAGTGCCTGAATAAAAGGTTCAATACACAATGAGAGCTTCTGCTTAAATTCAGAGTCGTGGTCTAAATCGGTAAACCACAGATCTTCAGCATCAATTTGGCTATCACGTTGTTGGCGTGCATGTTTACGGTAGAAGTCGATAATGGTGTTGTTGGCTAACTGGAACAGCCAAGCCTTAACACTGCTCGCATCTTGTACCTTGTCTAAGTTCTGATAAGTCTTAATCAAGATCTCTTGAAGCAGGTCGTCTACATCGGCGGTGTTGTTGACCTTAGAATGCAAGAATGACTTTAACGCTTGCTGATACTCAGCCCAAACCTGTTCTAAGTTCAAAGATGTACTATTCAAAGGTGCCCCGTTCGAAGGTGCATCAGTTGCACTGTTCATTTACGCAACACTCGTCTTGTAAGAAATCAATCACACCTTCTAGGCATTCATACTCCGCCACGCAGAATAGAGTTCTTCCTTCTCGTCTTTGGCTGATGAGGCCTGCAGACGCTAGGCTTGAAATGTGGTGAGACAAGGTGGAACCAGGGATACCTAGCTCTTCTTGTAGGCCGCCAACTGCAATGCCTTGGTAGCCAGCTTTAACGACACTCTTATAAATAGTTAGGCGAATAGGGTGTCCCAACTCTTTAAGTGCTTTCGCTACGACTTCTAAGTTCATATTAACTCCTCAAGATTTAATTTCGATGTTAGTCGAAATGTATGTCGAATTCAAATTTAAAAACGGTGTCTGTATAAGTCATTGAAAAACCGTGTTTTCGAAAGTCATTTCGATTTTTATCGAAATAAATCTTGATCTGGAGCTGTTTGTTTCTATAATTCGAGAATATTCGAAATTAAGGGTTGGTTACTTTTCTCATAGAGCCCGACCTTCAATCCAGTTTGGAGTTAATTATGAGCAATGAAATGTTAACAATGCTAAAAGACGCACTTGATATGTTCGCCTTCTTAGCAGTAGAGCTAATCATCCTTTTCTTGGCGATCAGCTACATTGTTGGGATTCTGCAAGAGTTTCTTACTCCAGAGAAGATTCAATCGATTCTGAACTCGCGTAACGGCAAGGGTTATGTGGTTGCAGCGCTACTAGGTGCGATTACGCCTTTCTGTTCATGTTCGACGATTCCTTTCCTTAAAGGGTTGCTGCGTGCACGAGCGGGTTTCGGGCCAATGATGGTGTTCCTATTCGGTAGCCCACTATTGAACCCAGTGATCATTGGTTTGTTCGTGATTACGTTCGGCTGGCAAGTCGCTGTGTTCTACTTCCTTGTAGCAATGACGGTGTCTGTAGTGGCTGGTTACGCACTTGAGAAGCTTGGCTTTGAGCGTTACGTAAAACCTGAAGCGTATGAATCAACAGGTTCAGCTTCAAGCTGTGGCACTAGCTGTGGTGACTCTGCTCCTAAGAAAGCAGCACCGGCTAAAGCAGAATCTTCATGTGGTACAAGTACATGTGGCGAACCTGCACCAGTAATGGCTAAAGAGACATCTTGCTGCGATTCTAAAAAAGAAGAGCCACAAGTAACCGTTTCATGCTGTTCAGCGGATGGAAGCGCAACAGCTGAAATCGTAGAGAAGAAAGAACCTAGCCGTTGGATGAGAATTTGGTTCTCAACTTGGAAAGACTTCAAACAAGTTTTCCCTTACCTGATGATGGGTATCGCGATTGGTTCATTCATCTACGGCTTCATTCCTACAGACCTAATTGCACAGTACGCTGGTGAAGGTATGTGGTATGCAATTCCAGTAGCAGCCGTGATTGGTATTCCACTGTACATTCGTGCTGAAGCGGTAATCCCACTAAGCGCAGCTTTAGTGCAGAAAGGTATGGCATTGGGTTCAGTAATGGCATTGATTATTGGTAGTGCAGGTGCAAGTTTGACGGAAGTTATCCTGCTTAAATCAATCTTCAAGAACCAAATGATTGCAGCATTCCTATTCGTTATCCTAAGCATGGCAATGGGTGCAGGCTTCCTATACAGCTTCATCTTTGGTTAATCAGGTCTGATTCCTAGATAACTCCATTGATAGCAAGATATAGATAATAAAAAAAGAGCTCACTTAGTTGAGCTCTTTTTGTGTTTAGGCGGTCAAAAAATCATGGGCATTAGGCTTAATTTGTTTGAGAACGCTATTATTCCGGAAGTGCTGCTATCGAAAATAACACTCATCAACCCCTACTTTTAGACTTGAATGTAACCGCTTTGATGCCAAGTATTAACAATATTCATGTTTTGTAGGTGTCAATTAATTGGTGAGCTTATTTAATCTTTTTGGCTGATTATTGGACGGTTTTCATATCGATATCTAGTATTTATGTAAGGGTGAATAATGAAATAGCATCGTTCAAAATTAACGTTTGTTTAGCTTTAATTCAACGATGACAGCGTCAAAAGACTTGGAGTTAATGAATGAAAGATAAGTTGAAAATTTACTGCCTTGGAACCCCTACACTTGAAACCAGAGAATCATTTGAGCTCGTGCCAGTCAGTGACATTAATCAATTCCCTGAATTATTGGGCGGCGTCATAGTTCTGAATGGCGATCTTAGTTCGCAAGACGACTTGATGAGCCAACTCCACCGTAGCAGGAAATTTTGGTCTTGGAAGATTTATATTTTAGAAGATAGTGCATTATCAGAGTGTTTATCAGACGGCACTTTAAATCCAGAAAGTGTTGAAGAAGAGGTGATTCAACACCGCAGAACGTTAGAAAGTATTATCGACTCATCGGATACATTAGACCCTCTTGTTGGGTGGTTAGGCTTGGATCAAAGACGTCGATTATCACCTCACAAATATTTGTCTCATAAATCGATATATTCCTATCCGTTAGTGGAGCTTTACTATCCGGAGTTAAGTTCAACTTATCGTTTTGTATTATCAGAGACTAAGCGAGACACTTTTGAAATTGAGGATTTAATCGATCGAGTAAGAGTGTGTCATGAATGTGCCAGTGCCCACTTAAACTACATCGAAGCGTGTCCTTCTTGCAAAGACATTGATATTACTGAGCGTACCTCTCTCCATTGTTTCACGTGTGGCCATGTTGCTGAACAAGGGCTTTTCAAACGCAATCAAAAATTAGAATGCCCGAAATGTTTGACTCAGCTTCGACATATTGGAGTGGATTATGATCGCCCTTTAGAAACTCATACATGTAACTCATGCTCTCACTCTTTTTCTGAGGCGGAGACATTAGCTTCTTGTTTCGAGTGTGGTACAAAAAACGATATTTCAAAGTTGGTTGTTAGGAAGATTTATTCGCTGAAACTTGGAGTTCAGGGAGAGTATATATTCCGTCATGGAGTGAAGCTATCGGCGCCTGAACTGACCTTAAGCGGGAAAGTAGACGGCGGGTATTTTTCTAATCTTCTTAGCTGGGTTAATAGGATTGCACTTCGCCACGAAGAAGAGCACTTATTATTGGGGTTACACCTGCCTGATTTAGCGCAGTATGTGTCTAAAAATGGAGACGCAAAAATGTTTGCTTTGATCGAGCAAATTACAGAGCGTTTAAACGGATTGTTTAGAGATTCTGATATTTGTTGTCAGTTTAAAAGCGATGTTCTTCTTGTATTTATGCCTAAAGCTAAGATGGAACATATAGAAGTATTACGCGGGAAAATTGAAGCACTTTGTTCTTTAATCGAAGATGACGATTTCACGCTGAATGTCTTTGCATGGGGTATACCCGATCCAACAATGAAAGAAGATGTTGGTTATTGGTTAGAAAGTAAAGTCAGTGAAATCTATGCTGTCAGTTAGCCTTGATCTCCAACAGTACTTCTGGGGGATGCTTTTAGAGAACTCTGAGCTTTGGCTAATGCTTTTCCCCATGATGATTATGGTGGAGCTCCCACTCTTTCTGCTTGTGTTAAGTGGAATCTTTCGCTGGTCTTATTCGGCCAGTGACATAGAGATAAAAGAATACCCAAGCATCTCGTTTGTAATTACTTGTTATGGAGAAGGAGATGCAATTGAGATAACGATCGACACGCTTGTTGAACAGCTTTATCCCGGAAAGATTGAGATTTTAGCCGTAGTCGATGGAGCAACTCAAAATGAAGATACCTACTTAGCTGCAATGCGAGGGGAGCAAAGACATAAAACGGTAAGAAACAGAGATGTTCGTGTCATTCCTAAGTGGCAAAGAGGAGGTCGCGTATCAACGTTAAATGCTGGTTTAGATAACGCTACCGGCGATTTTGTTATTAATGTTGATGGTGATACTTCTTTTGATAACGACATGGCGTTACAAATGATGAAGCAATTTACTGATAAGAATGTGATTGCTTCTGGAGGTGCTTTACGCGTTAGAAACTGGCAAGAAAATTTGCTTACGCGAATGCAGTCTCTTGAATATATGTTATCAATGCAAGCTGGTAAGACGGGGCTATCCAACTGGGGTGTTCTCAATAATATATCAGGAGCATTTGGTGCCTTTCGAAAGAACACTCTGAAGCAAGTTGGAGGGTGGGATACCCATACTGCTGAAGATCTCGACTTAACGATGAGGCTCAAACAGTACAAGAAAAGACATCCAAACAATAAACTCGCTTTTACACCTAAAGCTGTGGGCCATACTGATGTACCCGATACACTGAAAGGGTTGGTACAACAAAGGCTAAGATGGGATGGAGACTTATTATTTGTGTTTTTAAGGAAACACAATGAAGGTCTAACCCCTAGATTACTCGGTTGGGGAAACTTTATATTTACTTTAGTTTATGGCGTTCTACAAAACGTATTGCTGCCCATTCTAGTTTCGCTATTCATGTTTTACATATTTTGGGCTTACCCCTTCGATTTTGTTGCTGCACTTCTGATCCTTATCTATTGCGTCTATTTGTCGACAGTGTTGTTGTTTTTTACTGTCTATATTGGGTTGGTTTCCGAAAGAGCGAAAGAAGATCTTAAGATGGCAAAATGGCTAATCTTGTATCCGTTTTATCAGTTCTTTATGCGGTTGATTACGGCGTTCTCAATGGTGAATGAGTTATTTAGAAGAAGTCATGAAGAATCCAGTATGGCTCCTTGGTGGGTATTGAAAAAAGGCAAAAGGTTTTAACAATGAAAGTGAAATTTCATCTTGATAAAAAGAATAACCCTCAATCGGATGATGGTATCAAAGTTGCTTACGGACAAGCGAAAAGAGGAGGCTACCGCTTTCGTTGGTATTTAATCTTAAGCTTAGTGGTTAGCCCTCTATTATTCGTAGCGTATTTTTTCTTAAAGACAAATTTTCTGGTTATTGCTCCGGCAATCATTACCTCGCATCCTGTAACCTTAACCTCTAAAGTTGCAGGAGTAGTCGGCCCAATTCCAGTAGACGATGGAAGTCAAATCCTAAAATCAGAGACAGCGATTCAGTTGACTAATATGGAAGTGGAAGCGCAAATCGAATTTCTTCATGCTGAGTTATTAGATTTAGAAATCAGGTTTCCTGATGATATTGGCTTACTGCACTTGAAAGGTATTGAAGAAACGCGCAGTAATTTAAACACGGTACAGCAAATTCAAACGCGCTATGAAGAATACAGGAAGAAAGGTCAGGTATCCGATGTGGACTACGCAAGTATAGTGGGAATGAGTAACTCACTTAACAATCAGCTTAATGGACAAAAACTTGATTATCAAAATGCGAAATTAGCTGAACAAGAAAGAGAATTAGCGGGTCCGGTTAGTCAGGCTCGACGTGCTTTAATGAAAGATCTAGCACTTAAACGTGTTGTTGAACAAGGATTGGCGATTAAGTCTCCCTATGCAGGTCGCGTTGTCGATATCCATGTCGTTGAAGGACAGAGAGTGTTCGAAGGTGACGAGCTTGTAACGATAGCGAAGAATACCATCCCGCAAGTGGTCGCGTATTTAGACCCTAAATATTTAGAGAATGCGATAATAGGAGCTCATACCAAGGTAAGGTTTCCTAATGGTAGTACTTTTGAGGCTGAGATTGCAGATTCGGTAGAAATCGTCAGTAAGTTGCCGACTCAATTAGCAAGCCCTTTTGAAGGGCAACCGGCATATCTCAAAGTAGCATTGAACTTTACGGCTGATTTGCCTCGAGAATATTGGATTGAAGGGATGACCGTCGAAGTGCGTTTTTAATTAGCACGCTAATTTGAGCATAAATGGAGCGTATATCGCTCCATTTATGGTTTTAGGATTAGCTATTTTTATAGCGAACTGTTGTTTTAGAGTGATCTTCTGCTTTAGAGAGAACTATCGTAGAGAGAGCTGTGGATATCAAAAACCACGTACATCCAGTTCATTGTTGATCAACACAACACACTGAGAAGCAAACAACATGTTTGGACCTAAACTGATTTTCTCTGTACCTAGACGCTTTAAGCTGTTGTAGCTTTTCTTCGGCATAGGGATGTGGTCAGTTAGAAGGAAACATGGGTTTTTAGCAATCTCTGCATCACGGATAAAGTCGCCTTTCTTATCCATCATGTACAGCTGGTGGTCTTCAGCCAGTTCTTTAACCAACTTTTCAAAGCTCATAGTACGAACTGTGATGCCCGGTTCAACCTGACGTGTCTGTTCTTTTGTCATGCCTTGAGAAGCATCAACCGCTCTTACTACCGCTGATAACAATGCCGATTCATGAAAGCCACCAATGTTAGTGATCTCATTTGAATCGAAAGTGATCGTACGTGAAAAGTCTTTAGTACTTTCTAACACAAGGTGCACGGTGACATTCTCACGGTGAGATTGAGCAACGAAGATCGTGTTCATCAAAGTATGAGCCAGAATCTCAGTATGAGCGTCTTGCCCAACACCTTCTAAGATAAGTTTGCTCTCTGTAGGGGCTGCGCGAGCGCGTAATACAAATGAACGCATGGAATGTACCTTGTCAGTATGTGATAAAACGAAACAGACTTTATCAACATGAATTGATGAATAACCAAAATTATGGCGGTATGTAACTCTTTTCTATTAATGAAGTCAAATGGAGTTATGTATAGTACTGACCACAAGAACTCTACGTATTAAATAGAGAGTGACCACATTACAAGATGGTAAAGGTTGAAGAGAATCAAGGTTTACATAGATAGTATGCGCAAATTATGAGGTGACTTATACCAATCACAGTAAGTAAGTGATCATAAATAGCGCAGGAAAAAGGCTTGAGAACAAGGCGGCTCTATTCGACAAAGAGTTTCGATAAGTAGTTATTCTACAATCAAAATTTCTAACGCAGTTATTAAGCGTTTTAACCAGCTAGGGTGAACAGTTATTTACTACGATTGGTATTACATAAGGAAGTAGTCGATGAAGTTACAGAAGATTAATAAAGAAGAATATAGAAAGAAGATGAACCTACTGTTGGTTTCATTGGTTGGGTCACTAGCCTTGTTTGCCATTGTATTTGGTAGCATTCTGATTGAGCTTTTTGGTTCAGCTGGCTCCGTTACAGGGGAAGCGACGGGTAATTTCCATTTGAATGTACTCGGGGTGATTTTATCAGTCGCCTTGAATGCGTTTATTGCGAGCCGTGTGAAAGGGCATGATTACTTTAAAGAAGCGCTTTATGTGTGGAACCTGAAACAGATTCACAATCAAATCTATCGTAAGCTAAAGCGTATTCAACCAAGAGCTGAGCAAGGCGACCGAGAAGCATTAACTATCCTTTACTTCTATTACACCACGCAAAAACAGGTATACGACCTAGATAACAATACATTGACGATAAAAACGGTTCAGAAATCTCTAGATAACATAATGGAGCTTAGTGAAAAGTGGAGTATCGAACTGGATATAGAGACATTCTCGAAAGATCTAGTCGCGAAATTCTAAGTTATATGCTCTTGATTGTATGAGCTTTGGCCTATGAAAGAGGGTTTTGACGTAAAAGTAGACGCTTAAGCAATTTTTTTGAATTTTTATCAAAAAAGGGGTTGCCATGTTTTCGATGATCTCTATAATGCCGCCTCACTGACACGGTAGACGCTACAAGGCTTCAGAGGAAATCAGTAAGACGGAAAGTTCGAAAGGAATTAATTTTAAAAAGTGTTTGACACTTAAAATTAAATCGCTAGAATTCACGTCCGCTTTCAAGGGTTTCTTTGTAAAAAGAAAGTTTCGACAAGCAAAGCTCTTTAACAATTTAAACCTATCAATCTGTGTGGGCACTCGTTGATGAATAT
>NZ_JBFSTC010000052.1:0-35446 GCF_041466605.1 Vibrio sp. 10N.247.310.17
CCCTGACCATCTGAATCATCATCTGAATCTGAACCGGAGCCCTGACCATCTGAATTATCGTCTGAATCTGAACCGGAGCCCTGACCATCTGAATCATCGTCTGAATCTGAATTCTGATTAGCCGATTGTTGTTGCTGTGGTGGTTGCGGTTGCTCTTTAGAAAGACGCTTTAATAAAAGCATAACCTCGATGGTTTCATCTATAGCAGCCACTGTTGAAGGTAATTTACCCCAATTAATCATCCGCTTTTCAATTTCATCAAAAATTGGAGAGTTTGGAGTGCCTAATTTCATCAGTAGATGTCGAGCATCATCACCAAGTTTCTTTAGGTGAGATTGCCCCTCAATTGCAATACCACGACCAGAATACAATAACCAAGCAAATAACAACCCAGCGGGGCCGTCACTTATTATTGGTTCCTGAAAATAACCCTCTTCGAGCAAGTCATAAGTCATTTTCTGAAATACCCAGTAGGCACCAGAAAACTCCTTCATACAAGCAGTCTCTACGCGACAATCTTCAATGATATTGTTGATTGATAAGAACGTGCTTGATTTACCCTTGAGGTGTTTCTCGAAGACTGAGAAGTCACTGAATCGTAAATGACCACCAGCTTCATGAGTAATTTTTGCTTCAACGAGTCGTGACCAAACTTCATCAGAGGGGTCACCAGCATTGATGTAAATATCTCTGCCATTCGTGTAGCAAGTTCGACGGTCAAAATAGATATTTACGTCAAATCGTGCGTGAATATCTGTAATAACTCGCATTGTGTTTTGAACTTCTTGAATTGAAGCCATAAGGTGTTCCTCCAAAAAATAGGATAGAGCTCCCAAAGGGAGCTCATTAGGTTAGGTAGGTGGGGTTAGCCGAACCAGAAGCCGGTTGTTGACGTTTCGCCAGTGACTTCTTCATAGGTAGGAGTACTATTGCCGCTGTCAGTATCAGTAGAAACTACTGAGTCCTTAATCGCGTCAATAATTCTCGGTTCAGATTCATCTGCGACTTCCATCACCGGCACAATGCCATTTAAGATGGAGCCACGTTCTGTAAGGTTATGTACCAATTTAACCGCGTAGGTCATATCAGAGCCTTCGATGTTCCCAGTTTTGGGTAAGGTATCGAACGCTTCATCAAGTTCATCAACCAATCGGTCAAACACAGTGTGTTGGAATGACATTGAGTAAACGTAATCACGAATAGCTCTTATTGGCTTGAAAGTTCGCTGAATCATTGAACTTTTACCAATAATTTTTTCATAAACAACAACAGCTTGCTCCGCGACGTTATCCAAAATCCCTTCCACGATGTAATCAACAGCTTCCTGTTGGTCATCATTGAAATAAGGTTTGAAGGCCATCGGCGGCAACACGTTGAATTGAAAACGTCTAAAGAAATCATCTTTAGGGGTCTTCAATGACTCAATAATTTCAGCCATATCAGGGTTAGCTTTCTTGTGTTCTTCAACTATGGTGTCATAGCGATTATCACGGTCAGCGACTTCTGAATAAAACTCAGCTTGAATTGCCTTGAGTTCAACGAGTAGAGAGTCAAGTTCATCAACTGGAATCGCGGTAACGCGTCCATATCGGACACCTCGGGCTGCAATAGCGCGGCGTGCCTTAGTCTCCAATGTGTTCTTAAACTGCAACTCAGAACGAGGAAACCACTCAATACGGGCTTTACGAGCAATCTTTGAATTCACTTCCTTTTCGTCTAAGAGAGTTTTAGCATTCGCTAACGTTTTCTCTCCATCACGGCCAGAAGTAGTTACATCGATAATCACAAGCCCATTTTCGAGTCGATTAGCAAATTCGCCATCTTGTTGAGCCACTTGGTCAAGTTGATTTTGAGCTACTGTATCGATATCGAGAGTTTGGGTATCGTTGATGTCTTTCATAATTCCTCCAAGGAATAAAAATTGGAGGGACTGATCCCGGTCAGGGAATCTAGTCCCTGAAGGGGTTAGGTAGGTTTGTTAAGGAGTAGCGAACCTAAGTTCGTTTTTGCTGAAACAATTAATCTGTGTAAACTGATATTGCTTCTTCATTTTCTCTTTAACTTTTTTGTCGATGTAGTTACGCGCTAGTAACTCAGACTGATGGGTTTTACGATAGAAGTTAAGCTTTTGGCCTTTGGCTCCGTAAACAACCAGTGTGTCGGCACCAAGGCACGTATATCCCCAAAGCTTATTACTTCCATTGTCATTGCAATGATACATTTTGAACTTGATTGTACTGATATCTAGACCGTCTAAATCCGATCTTGGCAAATCAGCATCATCACACTCTGAATCATTGCTTGTTACTTTTTTGATTGCTCTTTCAACCAGGTATACGGTTGATCGAGAATATGACCATTCTTATCTTTGAACACTTGATCAATAATCTTTTCGATATCAGCTTTGTCACGAGTGTCGCAGCCATTCCAAAATACATTATTAAACGAAGCACGCAGTGGAGCTCTATCACCATTAATTTGAATGTAGTAGCACCAAGATAAAACCACACGAGTTGAAAAAGCCGTTCCAATACCAGATTTGGTTGTTCGATCTCGATTAGGACCTAACATTGCATCACGCATAGCATTAGCAAACTGGATTAACTTCTTCAGTAACTTCTTGTGGTCGCGTAAAAACGGAAATTTACCAATTACCACTTTCTCTTCTACTTCCGTGCGTAAATACGGAAAAGGCACAACGAATGAACGATTTCGAAAAGCCGTATCCCAACGTCGAGACGATGGATACAAACCAGAAATGTCCCCTTCTCCAGAAGTATTACCTAACGTTACAAAACGATAGTTCTGGTGTGGATAGATGATTTCTCCTGTGTCTTCAATAGACCAAGGTTTCGTCATCTCAGAAGGAAGGTGAAGTTTGGCAATAAAATCTAAAGACCCTTTATCACATTCATCAAGCAAAACACATTTTCCGTGTTTCATTGCGTCAGCGATAGGTCCATAAACATATTCCGTTTGACCGTTTGACAACACCCAGCGGCCTTGCATCTTCTCAGGGCGTAATGTCGGGTTAACAGACACCAGCACAGTTGGCCAATTAAGGCGAGCACAAAGCCAAAGCATGAAATCAGTTTTACCAGACCCCGTAGGACCAACCATATGCATGAAGTTAGGTCGTTGAGGTGAGCAAAACCAAGATATAACTTGGGAAAGTTGTTTTTCATCTGGAATATAACCTGCGATTTCGCGAGGTACATCTGGATGACGGTGTTTAGGGATCTGAATAACTGCCGTTACTGCTGCTGGGACAAACGGTTTGAACACGTCGGCCATACGAACAGTAATCATCTCTGAGTAATCAATTTCTTCAACAGTAGAAGTTGGTTGGTTATTCGTGTCTACAGTAGTCACAGGGTTAGCATTAGACATAGTTAATTCCTCCAGGAATGAAGTGTGGGGTTAAATTAATATGGGTAGTTAATTAAGGGGTTAAGCTGTCTTGAGAAAGAAAGCTTTATTAGCATCTTCAAGTAGCATTTCTGCTTTATGAAGAAGTTTGGGGTTATTCAGTACCTGAGCCTTTCGAAGAAGGCGCAGAGCGCGCCTTTTTCGTGCTGCAGATACATTTTTCTGGTGAGAAAAATTCATATCCGCGTACCTCGAATTATTGCTGATTATAAGCACGCTGACGGAAATTTCCGTTGCCTGCTTGTGGGCGGAATTGACGCTGTGTAGAGTCATGTTGTTGTGCATTATTGGCATTCTGCTGTGGAGCATTCTGCTGTGGTGCATTATACGCTGGACCATTCTGTGGAGCGTTATTGTACGCAGGAGCATTTTGCTGTGGTGCGTTGTTGTACGCAGATCCATTGTTTTGTGGGGCTTGATTCGCAGCTTTTAAGCTTTGAAGTTCGAACTTCTTAACCATACCAAGAACACGACTAACGCGGAATTCATGTCCAGTGACATTATTGCCGTTTTTGTCGGTGTAATCGTTAGTAGAGAGTTCAGTTTCGACCATTAAAGAATCACCTTTGTCTAAACCTTGTTTGAAGTTCTGATCAAAAGTTTTTTGTGAAATTGACAGGCGAGCCCAGTGGGTTTCATCTTGCCAATTTTGTTGCTCATCTTTAAATGAACGAGTTAATGCAATTGAAACATTGTACCAAGTACTGCCATTTGCATTTTTCTGTTCAATCGAACCAACATTGCCGCCAAGCGTAAAGTTACACAATGAAGGTAGTCCAAATTGATTAACAGAATTGCCATCAATTTCGCCTAACACATTATGAAGTTCATAATAAGTATGCGTAAGTTCGCTGTTATTGTTACCAGTGAATTTACACGTCTTAAGAGATACTTTACACACATAACCAACACCGACTGGAAACTCTAATTGCCCATGGGCAAAAAGTTGAATCTGGTTAGTACGTGACTGCATTTGGTTTTGACCGTCTACCCAAGAGGTAACTTGATCGGCCCAGATGGTCGTGTTGCCATTCTCAATTTGAGAACCAGTAACTACGAATGCGATAAGGCCATTGTTTGAACGGAAAGGTTTCATAATTAATTCCTCATTAATAAAATAACGTGGAACTATAGATAGAGTAATCCCCTAGTGGGATATCTATAGCCCACTTTAGGGTCAGGTTTATGACTTAAAAAAGTCACTGGGGACATAGAATAAATCTATGGGAGAATTGCTATTAGCTCTCCAACTAAGGGAGAAAAGTATCACTTTAAAAAAGTGAAAAAATTTCTCGGGTAAATCACCTATAGTAAACCCCAAGAACGGGAGACTTTTGTAAATTAAGCGCAGCTTTTTTAGTGTTTAACTTTTCCGTAAGCTAAGAAGCGTTCAAAAACTCATTTTTTAGCTGTTGCAGTTTTTCTGCCTGAGCTGCCGAATCTGGCTCTTCATTTCGCTGTTGTACGGCCAACTCAATTCGATCTGGAACCGCCTCTCTCAAAAATGACAACTGCTCTTTGAAGAAACACAGTCGCAAGTACTTCTCAGCTCTCGTTATCCCCACATACAACAAGCGACGCTCTTCCTCCCAATGCTTTTCGCCTAAACCATCTTTATCTGGTTGCGGAATTCTTTCATCTTGACAGCTCAATATCGCGACTTTCGGAAACTCTAGTCCTTTAGAGCCATGCAACGTAGCGATCACTACCTCATCTGTACCAATCTTTTCAGCCTTTTTAGCGTTTATTTTGGTTATCCGGTCATGAAACTGATCTGCGGCCTTAGCCAAACTGCCAAGTGACGCAGCTGTTTTGGTTAGGATGTCAGCCATCGCTCCAAGAGCCGCAGGAGAGTTCATATTTCGTTGCGCCATCACCATTGAAATGATCTTTCGTTGATACTCGGCGTTGACCGTTTTGCTTGGCTCTTTTGGGACACCTTCATGCATGAACATTTCAAAAATTGATTGGGTGTGGATTAGCAATGATTGGCTTTGGGTTAAGGTGGTTACCGTCCCAATAAAGTCGATTCCATTTGATTTAGCACTTTTCGCCATATCAATCATCACCTCATCTTCATGCATGTAAGCCAAGAAATCTTGTAGATACCGACTGTTACGGTGTGTCAGCATCCACATCAACTTGATATAACAAATTACATCGGCTGACTCAAAGAAGCTCTTACCGCCGAGGCGCTTAACTTTCACTTTATGTTTGGACAACTCCAGCTCAACTGTATCGATTTCTTTATTGGTTCTAGCCAATACCGCCCACCCGCCTTGATCGGCAAGGATACCTTCAACAACACTTTCAACTTGATGGTCTTCATCCTTAAAACCATGACAATCGACAACACCGCCCTCCTCTACGTGTGACCTTAATTCTTTGGGAATTCGTTCTACATTGTGTTGAATTAAGTTGTTGGCCACATTCAGTATTGCTGGTGGACATCGATAACAAATTTTTAAGCTGTAGGCTTTCGCGTTTAGATCAGCTTGCATGTTACGGAAGTTATCGACCCCTCTTGCATTTCGAAAGGCATAGATTGATTGGTCATCGTCTCCAACAACCATGATGCAACAACCTCGTTTAGCGTGCTCGTAAAGAAACATATATTGGAGATCGTCGGAATCCTGAAACTCATCAGCACATATGTGAGTAACGCCTAAAGTTTCTGACAGTGGTCGAATTGTTCCATCTCGCAGACCATGAATAACGTCGCGAGATATCTGATTTAGGTCGACTTTGCCCTCTTTTCGCATGATGCTTTCATAAGCTGCAAAAAGTTTCAGTTTGATAGATGAGAATTCTGAGCGAGGTATAGTTAAATACTGTCCGATCGTACTTATCGTTTTCTCTGCTTCCTCATAACTCATCGCCACATGACAAGCACGCATCGCTCGCTCAATATAGATGTTTAAGTGTCCACCCATAACAATCGTTTTATATGAGTTCGTCTGACGCCAAAGCTGCACAGCCATAGAATGAAAAGTACTTGGAAATACACGAAGAGTCTGACTTCTTGGCATTGTCGACTTAAGCCTACGTTTTAAGTTGGTAGCCGCTGCATCTGTGAACGTCAGCATGGCAATTGCGTGTTGCTCAGAATCGGTAAGCACCCGTTCAGCATAACGCACTGACACTTCAGTTTTACCTGAACCGGGCAATGCAACAACCATGATATGGCCTTCCGCATTAACGCAAAGATCTTGATCTGGATTTAACATATACGTGACTCGTACTGCTTCATGGATTTGAATATGTACATCAGAGTAGGAGATTATTTAGCTACAAAGTTCAATTAACGAAGGAAATTCACTTTGTTACATCGTTTCGACATCCGTCACTAATTTTGAAAATAATCCGAAGCTTCCCCCCATTTCCCCCCGTTTTCATTGGCTGGTTTTGTGTATTTTTCGGCTCATGATGTATAAATGTAAGTAGATTTAATAAATACTCATACAGTTTCACTTGGCTAAGGAAGACAGAATTATGGACCTATTCAAAACAGCATCAGTCATTACCGCCACTTTACTCTTGAATGCATGTGCGTCCAATAGTGCAAAATACGAAGTACCGGAATTAGGCACATCAAGTATCGCGCTCCAAGTTACCCGTTCAGCAGGAAGTGGAACGATCATCGAAGACCAAACCTTACCTAAAGGTGCAATTTCGGATGTGGGAATCGGTGGCTATGTGGGGTCTACGTTATTAGGGCTACCATTGGGCTCTATGGCAACGGGTTTCGGATTGGCCATCCTAGCGGATCAAAAGTACGGTTGGGATCGAAGAAACCTAGTTATGTACTTGGATGCTGATACTTATAGTGGCTTAGACGAGTATGAAATGTGTAAGGTTGTCATGTCTAAAATGGATGAGGTAATGGTTCCTTCATTCGACACACTTCAATCCTTTACCAAAAAACCATTGTCGCCAGATTCGAAGTTTTACGATGAAAGATACAATGGTGGTGAAAGCCTTTGTGTTGAAGGGTATCCACTTGATTCAAACGTGGACTCCCACGCAGCGATATATTTCAGAGGAGTGGACACTGCCTTCTTAGGGACGAGAGTCGGTGTACGGTCTATTTCGGAACCTTTCAGTACAGACGTGTTCGATGCTGACCTTAAAAAGCAGATCCCAGATACAAATGTCATCGCGGTCAGATTTACTTATTACAGTAGCCTGATAGCACACATGCAATACAGCGACACTGAAACAACAGGCTTTGTAAATGCCAATGGCTTATCCACCAGCCCTTCTATTAAGCTCCCGACCGCTACTTTTATGAGTTTACCGATGAAGGAATATATCGCTGATTCTCAGTACATTCCTAACATCAATGCAGTGCGTAACAATGACACGGTGTACTATTTCGTTAAGCCGGTTGATGGACAGCAATTCAGTCAAAGTTTGTCAGAATATCACTCGACGGTCACTGAGATTCTTGAGCGAGCTAAAGACAAAAACTCGCATACGAAAGTTTCTACGCAGTAAGGAGGCCGAATATGGAACAGTTCATGACAGTGGTTTTCAAGTTTCAAGAGGGGGCGTCCCTACCCAAAAAGTTGACACAAGCGTTCTGCGCGGATTCGAAGTATGAAGATGTCGAAATAACCGCTATCTCGTGCGACGACGAGATCAGTCGTGTTGAGCAATTAGAGTCAGAAGGCTAAATACTCTATCGGAATTAAAAGGGCTTACATTGTAAGCCCTTTTTGATGTACTGAAGTAAGTTACGTGTCTGAGATATAAACCATATATTTCTCCAAGCGGCACTCATAGAATTTAAGGTCATCGACCCACAGAGAAATTAGCTGTTCTTTGCCTTTAAATGGTGCGACTGACCGCAGCTTATCCAGTAAACCTGATTGCTCATTCTTTGGCGCACGTAAGGTAACGTTGATTCCAACTCCCCTAGCGTTTGCCTCCACGATAACCTTTCCCCTCGTACAATTAGCTTGTAATATTGCTAACCCAGCTTGTAGTTCAGTCAGTTGATTCATTCCATTTATCCTTGTTAAATAACTCTAATCGTCCAAAATCGATAATGGTGAGTCACACACTGGTGGTCTAGGGTATACCGAGCAATCCAAGTTACCAGGTGTTGCTGCATCATGTGTCTCTTTCAAGTTTGCGTCGGCGTCAGTTGACTCGAAACGTGCTTGGTTAAGGTCGACAGGGTTCATTGCATCATCATTGTTTGGCATCCAAGCTTGGCTCGACAGGGTATCGATATTTAAATCGTCATGTTCTACTGCAAGTCCAGAAGCCATAATCAGATTTTCCCATTCGGTTAAATCTATGGTGTCCCAATCCAACTCGCTGACTTGTTCAAGCGTCATGCCTGAACATTGTCCATTTCTCGGATCGAGGCTGATATTCAGTTGAGGCGCCGCTTGTTCCATGATGATACGCCCCAATGGACTCGGGTAGCAGCAATAGTGCTTACGCTTTATGAGACAGCCAAATGGAGTGTCTTTGTGGCAACTGGTTGAGGCATATATGCATTGTTGTTGGTCGAGCTTCATACCCATGCCCATTTCAAGGTCGTCACATTCCGAAATCATCATTGCACCCAACTTAATCAGTTGATAGGCAGCATAAACGGCCATAATAGTTGCAAATGCGCCAGAGACAGCTGGGTTGAGTGACACTGTAGTAGTAGCAGTCGAACCGGTTCCCTCCGTCACAGTATCAAAGATCGCATCTCGGATTGCATCAGGCAGCAGGTCTGCGACCTTTTTCATCAATTCACCTTTAATTTCATCGAGCAAACTCTCTGTTGCGGCCTCAGCTGCGGCCTCCCCGACTTCACCCGTGATGTTACGTACAGCAAAATCCCAACCAGCGCTCACAGCATCGGTCACATAAGTTACGGTATTGGTAACAGGAGTTGGGTAACTAGATGCCCAGGAACCGAATCCGGCACCAGAGCTTGCCAACCCAGCCAGAGATTGTTCCATCGCATAGTGATGATAGACGCCTTTGATGTAATCGAAGATATTGGTTTGTCCTGCGGATAGCATGCAGCAGTTAAAACCAAGCCCTGTCTGCTCGATACCGCAATATGACACTTCACCATTGAAGACTTTACAGGTGGAGACATCATCTGGATTTTCACATTCCATATTCGATTTAATGTCTTCCAGCATCTTGAACGTCGCCATTGCTTCCGCAAAGTCATCATTCATTTCAAGCTCTGAATAACGGCAATCTCCACCCACACACTGCATTTCACCCGTGCAAATGTCTTCCTCCATCGTGTACGAATAGTTTCCGTTTGTATAAGTGTTACATTCGTAGACTGACTCTTGGACGTAAGCTCGCCCCGTTATAGGGTCAACAAAGGCTGGGTTTTGTTCAATTAACGCACAGTCGGCATTATTTCTGTAAGGCTCACAGCGATCCGGAATATTGGCGTTAAATTCAGTGAAAGAAGTGCAAACCCTCTCATTGCTTTCTGGCCAGTATGGTTGACCACAAATCTGTTGGTTCGGTAAAGGATTGCATTCGTAGTTGACAGCATTGGCCTTTAAACACGCTTTACCATCGCTCGTTTGGCCCGGACGAGGCACGTTAATAGGCAAACCGATTAAGAACTGATCATAATCATCGATATGCGCCGCTTCGGATTCCACACATTCCCATCCTCCGTAGCTACACATCATGCCTTGTTGTCCACCACTCTGATTCAGTGGATTACTACAGTCTGGATTAATGTAGATCTGATCGCCTTCGCTACCAAACACATCACACGTCGAAGGCTCTTGAATCCAACCGAGTTCCGCAGCACAACCAACTGGAGATTGCTCAATGAATTCTTTAGGGTCAATTGGGTCCACAGTACGGACGAGAATGGTGGCTTTACCTTCCCCTCCACCGCCTACACCCAAACGCATTTTGAATTTAACGATTCCGCGATTAGAAGCACGAGCAGCTTCAAATTGGCTTGTTATGTTGGTATTTGTAGTAAACACTCGGCTGGAGCTGAATTCACAGTTAGTGTGTTGGTATGGAAAGCCAGTTTCATCTACATATGGATGCACCCAATTGCCGTTTTCATCGTAATCAGGGTATGAAGTACAATCGCCATCACGACAACTGCCATTGTTAAACCAATACGATTTAGTGGGTACATATTGATAAACGATTTCTTCATTGAGAGTAAACTGAATGACATCATCCACCCACACTCGCTCGAATGTCACCGAACTGATACGAACATCTTCTTCTAGCTCAAATTCAACAAAGTTAATTTTGTGGTAACAACCCATCCCATGGTCATTAGTACCGTTGTTAGTAGGGTCACCTACCGTCAATCTAAAGGTATGAGAGTCGATAATTTCTACATCGCCACTACCAGAACGCTTTTTCAAAGGGTAGGTTGTGTGTCGTTTTAATTCACACTTCATTAGATTGGAACGGTCGGGTTCCATGCATTCATTTTTGACTTTCCCGACATACTCTCTGTTTACTGAGTACGTATTTGTTTCTGTCGTGCAAGCGCTATAAAAATCTGAATTGGCATCATCTAGGTTATTGGCCAACTCTTTAAAAATGTTGTCGGCATCGACCATGATAGAGTCATCGGACTCTAGTTTTTGGTAATTGTCGTTATAATTCAGCTTTAATGTGTTGTAAGCCTTAGCGTCATAGTCCGACTCACTACCAACGGTGTTATTCGAAAACCTATCTGAAACACCTTGTCCTGACTCTCTCAGTTTATTTTCATTTTGATAAGCTTGGTATGCGTCAAATTGCCCTTCTGATCCAACACGCTCAACATCCAATCCAAACAATTCTGAGTTGCCTAGCGAGTTACCACCTACAGTAGCATTACCACCGCTGTAAGTAGGTGTTTGAAAGTTTCCGTATATCTCATCAAGTGACATATCCTGTGCGTAGGTCACCGTTGAGGTAGATGCATACAGCACACCGATAAAAGAAACATGAAAGATCTGAACCAGAAACGCGAACAAGCTAAAGTGAGTCAGTATTCGATTAAACATAACGCCCTGCCTTTTTCTCAAAACAAGATCAGGTTAATCCCGTAACACGTAAAAAATTTCAAATAGCGAGGGCATTTTGAGTTTTTGTTAAACGAATACAAAAAACCACCCGTTAGGGTGGCTCTCTAAAGTTACCTTAAGCAGCAATCATTCCAAGAATACAAAAGATAAACGAACGCTTCCCGACCAGGGACCAATCGCCCGTTCCCCCACTTAAGAACGCTGTCACCGAGTTTATGACAACAACCTGTTGATAGTGGAATTGAAGATCCTCCCCCACCTTTAGGTTGCGAGCTCGCCTCTCTTACTGGGTAAAGCATGGATGAACGATATTGTGTTTTTGGCAACATTGGCGCGTAGTTCGGTTCACAACTGTCTTGAATCATATGATTACCCATTGTCAGCTGTGCTTGCCCACGTCGGTGTAGAGTGGCCATCAAACGCGTGGTTAACAACGAAGTGCCACGTACCGGATCGTCACTGTACTGATTATTACCAGTCATTGGGTAAAGGTTCCCTGAACACCCAGCACAAAAATAGTTTTCAACCACCTCTCCACCAGCCAGTATTTGAGCGCAATCGGCTGTACAGATAGACGTCGCTATTGGGTTCGAAAAGATAACGGTTTCCGGAAACATCACGAACGCCAACAAATCATCTTGATACAACGGGTCGGCTTCGGAAAAGTACGCCAAATCCAATGTTGTCGCCCCATCATAGGTACAATCCGCATTGGCAAACATTTCAATCATTTGCATTACTGGGTAAACCCAATATTTATAGTGAAAAAAAGAAGTTTCTGTATCGTCAATCGCTGTTTCTGTTCGGCCTTGTCCAGCACGGGTATTATCGTCTGCCAAACGAACACCGAATGAAGGCATGCAGTATGGCGTTGGTGAAAAAGATACGATCCTTGATGGTTGGAAGAATCCGAGCGGTATACCCCATTCAGGGACACCTAGCTCATCAGCACACATGCAAAAAGGCTTGCTCGAAGCGGCACCTTTAGGCGCGTCCCCACCAATACCGGCTAGTCGAATTGGAAGTAAACAGCTCCAACACATACCGTCGATGACTGTACTCAAGATGTTGGCATCGGGACATAAGTCGCCTGCTTTGTCGTTATCCGCAGCCACGGAATATAAGCTCGCCATGCTTATCATTGTGGACATCAAACCAATCAAAAAGAACCTAATCATATGTTCCTCCCTTTAGTTCTTATTCACTTGCTCTATCACAACACCCGCAGCGTCAATACCTTGTTCTTTAATGTTGTTCACGGAATTCGAGAAGTTTGGGTTATCTTTCATTAGCTGATCTGCAGCATCAATGCTTGATTCAGTAATGTCCCTCACAGAGTTGGCTAGATTGGGCTGTGTATCAGCCAACCACACACCGAGAGCGACGCCGAAACCAATAAGTACGAGATTCTTAATCATGTTGTGTTTTCCTTAACTAGTTTGTTTTGGATTGATTGAACGGTGTAGGTTGGCCACCGTCAGCTACTTGTAGGTTGACCTGAGTGACTGTTTGCGCTGAATACTCATTTATCTGGAACATACCCTCATCGGTACTAATTAACCGAGTCGGGGTCACTTCCAAATCAAATCGATCGATGACTTCTTTAGTCAGGATGGTCACGTCATAGGTGAACTTCTTATTTAACTCAGATATGTGGTCAAACCCCCTATCCTTGTCGATACGTGTAGAAATGAGTTTCACTTTCCCGCGAGATTCATTGAGAGACATGTACTTTACAAACTCCACTTCCTGTTCGTCGGTCGCATCAAAGATAAACATGGTTAAATGTGCAGGTACTATGTCGTGGTTTTTAAGCGGCTTGAGGGGATTTATTAACTCTCCTTTCTTGGCCAGAATAAGACCATTCACCGCTTTCACATCAGCAGTGGCTATTACTGTTGGGTCAAAGTCGAACTCACGGTCTTTCGCGGCTGGTGGAAGAGTATGAAAACTGCGGTTATGCCAATGGCGTGCTATTGCTTGTTTTTGTTCCGTTTCCCAATCCACGGCTCTCATTCTATTTTTTGACTCTTCAATGAAGCTTTTTTCTGCGATAGGAAATATGGACCCCATTTCACCAAGGAATACCTCGGAGCCGTCATAATCAGGGTTTGCTGCCGCGCTTTCCGTCTCGTTCTGTAAGTAGCTTGCGCTGATTAGACCTTTCACTTTCCCGACGAGTTTTGTGTTATCGGATAATTTGCGCTCATAAACCATCGTTGGAACTTGTTCAATGTTGAAACGCTCGAATGCCATTGGATCCATGTAAACAGCGGCTTTATTGATTCGTTTCAGTTTGTCTGGGTTCTCGGCATGCGTGCGTATGTCATCTTGAGCATTAGCCAGTTTGACCTTTAATTGCCACAAACCTTTAATCATATCTGGTACGCCCACGTCGCCAGGTCGTAAGCCGTTAAACACAACACGGCCTCCCCACTCTGCAGCGAGCTCTAGCACCTCTTTCATTTGGTGATCAGGCATTGAACTCGACACGAATATCCAAAAAACAGTGTTCGCTTCTTCATCGTCGTATTTGTTGTCTACTTTTTGACTTGGAGACGAAGGGTTAGGCTGCTCAATGCTTATCGAATCGAGATTATCAATTGTCAATGTGGAGGGATCGAATGCTAAGGGTTTTGGTTGTCCTTCATTGACAATGGAATTGGCTTGATACTGAGTTTGGTTATCATCGATAACATCTTGAAGGGCTCTGAAATTGATATCTGGCGTATCGTCCTTGCGATATTCGATAAGAGAGTCCGATTGGTCAGAAATAGTACTGTTCAACAACTTGGCGTGATCCGCCATTTGTTTCAGTTCTTTCATCATTTTAGGGTTCAAGTTACTTGCATCTAAAACTGCTTGAGTACCTTCAACTTCATGGGCGTTGGATATGATGTCGTTACTTCGTTGTACATTGTCCAGATCTTCTTGAGTGAGTTGTCCGTTAGCCAACGCGTAAGTCGCAATGAATGAAGTTAGTAACAAGACTTTGTGTGCCTTAGAGAAATGCATAGCCAACTCCGATAATTTGAGAGTGTTCAACTAAACCCCAGTATCTTGAATCAAAAGAGGTAGGTAGCGTGCCAAGAGCGAAATATTGACCTTCAGGGACAACGAAAGTTTTATTGAGGGTATCGAAGTCGATTTGGGCATAATTAAGCATTCGACGAGCATCAGCCGCATAACGAATAACTTCCCCATCTTTGGTGGTCACGGTGACTCCATCCAAGTCAAAGGTCACGGTATCGCCAGCAACACCAGCTGCTATTTTCAAGAAATTGGTGCCATGTGCGAAATAAGGTTGTGCGTTAAGCGACAGGAAGGACATGAGTTGCCCACGCTTGGGGAAATGATTCTTAGAGTCGATGACTGCGGCCTTGATAGGTAAACAACCCAATGCTGTTGGGACCAATGAAATCTGATACCGACCACTAAGTAACAATACGGCCAACACTAAGCCAACGAGCGTGCCGAATATTTTGATATATGTGTACTGTGTAATGTTCATACGCTTCCGTTACCGAGACATTGATAAACTGGATATACGTAATCTTCACACTTTATTTAGTCATAAAATCCAAATAGGCAGCCAAATATCGATGACTAATTGATCTATTTGCTATGCGTTTAAAATTTATGGGAATGATAACTAGAATACATATAGAAATGCTAATATATGAAATTGGATCCACCAAGACACGATGGTATGAAAAACACAGACCCTTTAACGTTGATTGACTCAGCCTCAACCCATCAGGCTCTGGTCAACTTAAAAGACGCATTAAACAAAGCACTGTTCCAATCTGAGTTAGCTTTACAGTCATCTTTAGAAGCTAATCAAACGCTGATCGATCCTTACCCTGTCATCCCGCTTCGCATTCTGACTGAAGGCATACGAGCTGCTAACTATCATCATACCGGATACACAGCAGATATGTTTTTAAGCCCTTATGCTGATGAGTCTCCCACCGTTTACTACCGCTTATGCGTCCATACAAAACAATTGCTATCGGATATCGAAAAATACATAGAACAAAGTTCACCAATGGCTAAATAGTCAGCTGTAAGTTGTATAACTCTGTTAAATATCGCACGGGGACTACTTTTATGAACACTCCAACATTTTCGCCTAGCAATCGACCAATTCAGAAACCGCAAAACAACAATGCGCCATCAAGTGCCAATCTACATTCGGTCCCTGTAAATCAACAAAGATCGGCGCACCCCGAGCAACCTCAAAACAACCAAGCGTTTTCTCCAGCTACACCACCAGCGAATAACCCGCAGAATGCAGGACTAAAGCCGAACCCATTTAAAGCAAATAACCAAGAACCTGATCCGAATTCAATGCGCCAAATACGAGCTCATAGTTATAAGGTTCATGGCGGTAAAGCTGCTTTGGAAGTGAAGCCTGACGAAAAATTGAAGTCTAGCCAACAAGGTATTGTTGATGAAAATGGCGAACAAAATATTTTCTATACCATTCGTTTAGAAGCCGCCATTAGTAATAATTCAGGTGACCGGTCTTTCAATTGGAAAGATAAGGTCGCGATTCAACTAACAGACATCGAACTGCCATTGTTCATCGGGGTATGTTTCGGCTTTTACGAAAAGATTTATTTCGGTAACCATGGTGTGGGAGGTGAGAAATCATCGAAATTCTTTGGCGTAGAGCACCAAGGTTCAAAAGTCTTTTTTCAAGTAGGTCAGAAAGACAAACCGATCAGAGCCGTACCAGTCAATCTGCCACAAAGCATGCATATTGGATTAATGGCCCTAGAGATTTACTGCAAAAATTTTCCGGGAATAGATTCCAATACTGTTCTGAACTCAATTTCCAATATGTGTGGAATGTACATTTCACAAAACAGAAAGGAGATAAGAGATAAAGCATAATATCGACTGTCTAAACGCACAAAAGCTCCGATTCAGGAGCTTCTGCGGAAGTAGTAATAACAATCGGTCACTTACCTTCACGAGTCTGAATGGGTGATCTTAAACGTTTTATCAAACACGCTGACCATCACCACGTTATCATGTTGGTACACGTACATCGCGTTCCCAGGTAGTTCTTTCTTCCCCTTATATTCAAGCAACCTTGTGTACTTGTATGACCCTTTAGTTGTCAAATCAAATAGCACAACGCCTATTCGTTCACCTGAATTTGTCTTTGTTTTAGCAAAACCGAGAACGTAGGGTTTGTTATCAATAGAAATGGCCGTGTCGATATACAGTTCATCAAATTGATTTGTCACCCCATGTGGAAACGTTTGAGTTTTCCATTCGCGCCGTCCTTCATACCCTTCTTTGTAAATGGGAGCTTCGATGTAGTGAAATGAGTTGGGTTGTCCAGATGACGCAATGACTGTCACCTTTTCTCCACTCGTTACTACGGTTGCGTTGTCTTTATGCTCGGCTAAGAAGGCATAGTCGTACCCACTTAACCTTGAGTAGTCCATCGCAGCGTGCCTGATGACATACAAGGACTCCTTCCCATGATTGAGGCTCATCAATACGTATCGACTGGATATACGCTTAGGGTCGGTCAAATGAACTTCACCATCGATGATAGGCGCTTCGTATGACTTGCGATTGAATTCATTCAATGACAGTGGTGTTGCTGCCTTGAAATATTCACTCTCATTTTCATGTCCATGCACGGCGCCATAATTAGTTTTCATTGGTGGACAATACGCAGCATTTTCCGGCTCGCTCGAACAACCTGCAATGATGAAGACACTCGCAATTAGACCATAAAGGGGGTAACGGGATTTATTCATTGTATCGTCCTTTTTGATAACACTCAGAGCATTGTATTTAGACGGTCTTCATCTTTTCTCAAATAGAGAGGCGATTTTTACTTATTAATTAAGTTTCTTTTGCTAAACAACCAATCTTTCTGGTGTATACTGTTTTTGAACGAAATGAATGACATTAGTTTATTCTTAGTTCCTCCATACAAATCCGACTGGAAGGGGTTCCAGAAGGTCAATCTTCGGATTGAAGTCTCGCAGGAGAGGTCTTGCGAGCACAAGTCTCTTGGAAGGGGTTTCAAGAGCGAGAATGGGCTCACTATGAGCCCTTTTCTTTTTCCAAAGCACCAACGTCAATCAAACACCCCGATTTCTTCCTTTATTTGAATTTCTCTTAAGCCACTCTTGATAGCATCAATCTAATTCACTTTGATTTAAATAGGTCAATTATGAAATTGCGATTATGTTTTCTATCATTATGTCTCACCACATCTGGGTTCGCACATTCAGCAATTGAGGGGTTTGAGTTCACAGATACAATTGGTATATCGAAGCTTGTAAAAACGAATACTGCCGAATCCACGTTAATTAATAACGTCGGCCAATTAGGGATCCATGTAAGCGCAGGGTTAGATCGCCGCATCCGAGTGAGTATTCTTCAGAATGGCGTGGCTGTTACCACCACCGCAGGCAACGTGATCACCGTTAATGATGCTTACTCTCCATTTAGCAGTGAATATTTCGGCTCATTACTTAGCGTGTCTATTCCGTCAGAAGGTAGCTATACCGTTCAGGCTGAAACATTGTCACTGGATGGTGTGGTAGTTAATTCTGAGTCGACGAACATCATTAGGGATGTCACGCCACCAGCCTCCGATAATATGTCAGTAAAATACATGTATGGGGGTCACGTAAACTCTATGCTCCCTGCCGGTAGTTGGTATCTATCCGCTCAAATGGGGTCCTACACCTCAACCATTGTTGAAGTCAAAAACGTCAATGATGTTTCGGGTATTGATAGTATAGAGATGGAAACCTTCACCTTTGACGCCGAAGACAATCGCATCCCATATAAATCGAAAAACCTTGCCTACACTGAGTCAAAGTTATCCGCTGAAATAAACCTTTCAGCGAACTCTAGTCTGTTCCCACTTGGTAATGCGATTGATCGATTCCAAACCCGAACAAAGATTTCGGACAAGGCCGGTAATGTCGCCTATACCGCCTATCAAGATGTATATTGGGACTCTTTACGGACGGACACACTAGAAGCTGTTGGTGTATTGGTTCCTGGAAGTAGCAATGTGATCGGTGGATTAGCCACATTCGAGCCCTATGTACGCGACATGGAGGTAGATACTAACCCCGTAACGGTCTTATACCGTGTTGCAGATTGGAACTTTCGCGATAATTCAGGGAACTTCAACAATGCGGGGGGAATCTGGGCCTCTGGAGCTAACGCCGTATACACCGACCGAGGTGACGGGTTTATATATTTTGTCGATACCTCACCAGCTGGGGCTATCGGTATCTCATGGCGAAACCAAGCGCATTACCGAAATGTTGTCGGGCCAAGCCTATATAGAGTGACACTCTCTGACAGCGCACCAAAAACCCCTGCCCCTAGATATGGCCAATATTATTATTCAGATACACAAGACTGGGGTTCTTGGAGTCGCCGTGTCTACAATCATGAATTGCCGGTACAAATAGAACGAATTCGATTGTTTGTTAATGCCCGGACTTACCCTCAGACTGCGTATCATGCTGGCCATTCGTGTACGGTGCCAACAGGCCAAGATGTTTGTGAAATTACATTGAGTTCACCATGGAAAATGACAGCTGGTGGTTCAGCTTATTACCACAGTAGCTTCACCGTTCGCAGTACAGATCAGACTTTATCAAGTAACCCTACATACCCTGTTGGGTCGTACAATGATAAATATTACCCATCGATAGAGAAGACTGCCTTTAACGAAGACACGAAGATATTGTCTGTGCAAGTCGAGTTACCATGCCATACGTGTTATCAAAACCGAATCTACATGGACAGATATGAACTGCAAGATGCCAATGGCAACAAACTCAATGTCGGGCGATTTAACTCAACGGTCAATAGTACAACGTTTGAAGGTCAATACGATTTAACGGAGTTACCAGAAGGTACTCATGAGGTGTATGTGTATGCCCGAGAGCGGCACGGTCCAGATGCGCGTAAACATGCCGTTACTTACGTGAGTGACAAGACCGCTCCCTCAATCATCATAGGTTATGATGGAGGTGCCTTACCAGATCAAGTGACCGACTTGAGAAAGGTGACGTTCAACGTTACTGACGTCTCAAACATCAATGACATTAGAGTCTCTTTACAAGGGTCACGTTATGACATTGATTATCAACTGGGTTACTCCCTTCTTGACGAGTCAGCTAACAGCCAAACCTATCAACTTGAGTTGCCTAAGCTGTTCCCTACGCTTGATGAAAATGAAATCTACTCGTTGTCCGTCAGTGCTTCCGACGAATTTAATAATTCAAACTCTAAAATCACGAGTTTCAGTTACAAACCTGAGAACCTAATAGTCATGAACACCATAGATTATTTGGCTTCGCAGTCGAACACACCCTTGTACTTATCAGATGGCACACCAATGGCGATCATCTTGACTGAACGAGCACTCACGCTCGAAAACAGTATGTTGGCCACGGGTGACCAGCAGGGCGAAATCACAAACAATGCCTCCTCGGACTTCCCTATTCGAATTCAAACTAAAAATGGTTGGATTGAAGTCGCTCCGGGAGAAACGCAGGAAATCGTTATCGACTTAGGTAATGGTGACCCCCTGTATGTTGAAGTCTATCCGGTTTCAGATAACAACAATGGACAAGCCGATTTTCTGTTTAATTTGCCGCAACTCAGTTCAGCGTATATCGATTGAGGTACTGGTGTGATAAAGAATAGGAACAAAAGTGTATATTAATGGATATTTAAGGATGATGACATAGGCACAATACTGTGTTGTTGTCCCAGCCCGTTCGTAGCTTTCAAGCAATGTTGTAGGAGATAAATATGTTTAAGGACCCTATCGTGTGGTTGATGTTAATTAGTGTGAGCTCCATTCTTTATATGTCAGGGAGCTTGAAACTGATGTTCATTGTCGTTGCAATTTGCGCAGGTTGTTACTTGTTGATGGCAGTCATTTTTAGTGGTGTTTTTAGTCAAGCTCTATCCCATATAAAGAAAACGAAATAACGTAAATTATGGAAACAGTATGACTTCATTCATCAAAAAACCATTTATTAGAGAACTTATCGGATCTTTAATTTTGACTGTGGTTATAACAGGCAATGCACCTACTATTTCGAATCAGTTGGAAGCTACTGAGTACGTCCAAAAGTTGTTTAACGTGAAGACCATTGGTGAGTATATGGATCAAACGCGAGAACAAAACACTTCTGAACTTGAATACCATGTAAGAGCTTCCTATGAGGTTTTTTTTAGATATACAGCCCCATCAACAATTTTCAATAAACAAGCTTTCTCCCGATATGCGGAATTACATGCTTCAAGAGCTTAAGCCTACTTCAATGACATTAATCATCGTAACTTATAACGAAGAAACCCCTGTTCTCAGGCGCAAGAACAGGGGCGGTAAAGGCGAATGAGAATATCTAATGGCTTCGCACAGTTAATCGTCAGTAAATAGAACTTAGGGACGGTATAGAGAACATAAACTGTGCCTCACCTTCCATCCGCTCAGACGGGAACACTTCGACTTCCAAGAGGTCACCTGCAGGTCCCAGATCTACCATCACCGCTTTCGTTTCCCCCGGCAGCACATTCACAACCCCCGAATCCGACACGATAGAGATAGCAAAGTCCGAGTCCTTACGATTACTTATTTCGGCTGTTTGTGGACCCGTTGCACGTTGCCCACCTTCCATTGTGAGTGGATCTTCAGTGTAAATTCGTGCTAACGCATTTGATGAAACGTCGTACAGAGCTTGGTTTGCGGGTACGTAAGGCTGTGCCTCCACAACTATCAAGTTATCTGGTTCATATCCGAAGGTAATTTCTTTGCTTTGTACGTTCTTCTGCTCATCTTCAGCGGTAATAATTAGCCTATACCTTTCACCTGCCTCGTAATTCAACGTGGGGAATATTTTGGGTTTCGCTACACTAAATAACCCATCGCCATGTGATAGCACCGCCAGATAGACATTCTCTTCAGCATCAGAGCCCAGTAGTTGGACACTAGTCGGCACGGCCTCTGTGAAATCTTCCAAATGGATTTCAAGGTCACGAATATCACTCAACACCTCGGGTAATGCTTCGCCTGAATACTTAACCTGTATTTTAGGCTTCACAGTATCAATCGTGAACGTTTCAACGCGGTTGGTTTCATTGCCAAACGAATCAATCACCTTAAATGCAAATGGCACATTCATTTCAACATCAAGATCAGAGACATCGAAGCTGAAATCGTATGTCTGTAGGTCGATCTGATTTGTATGAGAGACAGGGATGTCTTGTGGACCGGCTCCAATGTTGGCCGTTGCCGAAATCGAACTATATCGCCACATGTAAGAACGCCAATCAAAAACAGTATCAGCATCATACGTTTGCATCTTAATGGTTTGTGCGGATCGGTCATAATGAATAGAGCGAATGGCGATTCGATTGAAATCCCAATATGTATATAAGTAACCGCCGTGAATGCTCATCGAGCCGTCTTCTTTAGCGGTAAAGATAGAATATGGGATATACCCGCGCCCTGTGGCGTAAACATAGTTCGTACTGATGTCGCATGATGTCGCGCCGGGGTTCACGTAGCATGAGCCGCCACTTGTAATTGTGAGCTTTTGTCGATAACTACGCGGCTCAACGAATACTCTCACGGCATTGATCGTATAGGGGATATTTGTTCTAGGGCTTTCGTTTGTGATCCATTGATTGGACAATGAATTTTTGTGCCAAACACCTGTATATTTCGGTGCCTTATGCACACCAGGGGCGAGGCTAAAATTTAAATCACGATAATAGTACGTAGAGCAAACATGGCCTGACTCAGAAAAGAAATGGAAGTAACTGTACATTTGCGGATAGTTAATAGTCGGTTGGAAATACGCATACGTAGAGTCTGTGTTGCTGACCATATGGTTGAGCTTCTTCCAACCATACGGAGAGGCATTAGTAGCAAATTGAGAGAGTAAGCGGCCATATCGAATCGAGACAGGATTGCTGTAGATCGTCATACCTGAGTAGTACGGTTCCCAAACGCCAGATTGTGCGTTACGAACTTCAATCTTATTGGAGCTGGTGGCTGGGCAAGTAAAGTCCATATGTGACGACCGAGCAAGGGTACTTACATTACCTGATGTATCATAAACATCGATTCCAAATTGGTAGTATCCGGGAGCTGGAACAAGTCCCGCACCAGTGGTGGCCGCAATATTACCCGCCACAATTACGGTTTTTCTTTCTAGGTTATATTCAACGTCTTTGTATTTCTTCGAACCATCTGGTTGTTTAACCCAATATCTGGCTCGCGAGATGCCGTTATTGTCGCTCACACCACTGACTTCAAGTTGTTTTGTTGTGCCTGTGTGACCAAAATTATTAATGTTTCCATGCCAAGCATTGAGAATATGAACGAACTGTCCACTGATCACCGGCTTAATCGTGTCTTGTACGAATGTATAAGATTCCGTTGAGACAACAGCGTTGGTTAAATCTAGGTATTCCACAACGACGGTGTACTCTCCTTCGTTTTGAGGCACCTTGCTGAGAATTACTTCCTTACCATAAAAATCCTTGCCGTCTATGTTCAGTCGATCATGGATATTAATGACATTGGTCAACTGACTTTCAACTAGACCTGTACCATGTTGCAATCGAACACGAATTTTTCTGTCCAAACCAGACGAAATCTTAAGGGTCAGGGTGTCTCTTATGTTGACCATGTTCAATTCACGGCCATCGACGTTTTTGGGGTTGCCACTCGTATCAGTAAATGAAACTTGCTCAAGCGCAGCCGAAGCGATTGGAGCATTCGTTAGCCCTAAAATCATTGTCATCAAGGAGAGCTTTAGTTTGGTCTTCATTTTCTCTGTACCTTTCAAAGTCAGCCATGCAGTCTATGGTCGAAACAAGGACATCGGCCATCTCACCGATTTTATCTTCTGCGGTGTATAGAGATTCCAATTAATGGAATGATTTTCAGTGATTGTTTTACGTAACTGAAGGTAAAGGGAGAAGATTGGCTACCGCGCTAGGCTTGGTTAAATGAATGACAAGAAAGACCAACGCCGTCAGTCTCGCCATTCATTTTCGAGGTAAAAAAGGTGTATTGTACGTGTTACTTAATCTGATGTGCTTTGAGAGCATTCAGTGTCAGTAGTCGCACTGGTATCGGACTTTGATCCGGTATTTTGCTCAATATGAAGTAGGACAATACTGCGGCAAATCCCGCAATAAACAGTCAGTGCATGAAAGCGAATTTATTTGCATGTTTCATACGTTCTTCCTAGTTGGTTGATTCTGCCGATGACAGAGTTTGAGCGGCACTACAAACGTGTTCGATGGCCTTTGATTGATCGACAACCGTTTCATTCAACGCGCCTTCACCATTGATGAACACGTACCAAGAGTTATCGGGCTCTAAGCTAACGTAACCAAGTTTCTCGCCATCGGCGGCCATAACCGAGATATCCATATTACTTTCATCGACGAGCTGGCATTCCCCAAATTCACTCACTTGAGCATTCGCTGAATAGGCGAAAACGAAACTTAGAGCACAAATACATAATTGGTTCAATTTCATGGCAATACTTCCTATTAATTAATAACGATCGTAACTGGGACTTCTTGGATTGTGGCCACTCCATCCACATTCACGAGCAATCTAAAGGTGACGATGTGTGAACGAGAGCCATTGAAGTTACCTTTCGTAAAGGTCACATCAAATGAAACTGTGTCGCCAGGGTTTACAGACGTAGCCGCCGTTCCATGCGGTGCGGTTGGGTTATTTGTTGGGACGATGCTCTTTACGACTCCTGCAAAGTCCCCCACAGGTTCTAGCTCAATATTCATGTCCTGTGTGGTTAGATCTAGGGCAGCGGCAACGGCACTGACAACTTCCGCACTATCTCTAGAGAGTGTGAACGCCTCGCCGCCCGTCTCATCGGTAATTTGATGTACGTCTCCAATGCTCCCACCAGACATCAAACCGAATACAATTATGCCTCTATCGGAAAGCGCTTTAAGGGTGTCATTCCAGCCATGCCCCGGATATGAAGCGTCACTATCGGCATTGTTAAAGCCAGCGTCGGTCGCTAGAAACACAATCGGTAATGAATTATTTCGCCATCCAACCTCTCTCGATGAAGCTAATTGGTACAGTGCTTCCAGCTGACTTTCTGGCCCATTGCCACCAGCTTTTATCTGCAAGCTATCCAAAGTCGATTGCAATGAGCCTTGTTCACTACTTAACCCTAAATCAAGTTGGTACGCATAATCACCTGCAGCTGACGAACCGTAGGGGTGTATCGGGAAATCACTGAATGAAGCTATGCCAACTGCAACGTCATTTGCGACACTACTGAACTCTTCTATCAATTCATTGGCTTGTGAACGAAACGTCTGGATGTCATCGCTATAACTACCCGAAATATCAACCAGAAACGCAATATCTGCTTTGCGTAGATTGATGTTGTTTCAGTCGGAATTTCAATCGTGATGGTTTGGGTTACCTCACCAACACCACTTGGAACTGATACCGTGACTGGATCGGTCCGAGTTAAAGTCGACTCCCCGAGACTGGTTACTGCAGCCTTTAAAGCAAATTCAGCATTCAATCTTGCCCCTTTGCCTGAATGACTTGAAGATTCAGACGCGGTTAAGGGGCGGGTAAAGCTCGTACTCCCTGTCGTTGTGATCACTTCATTTTCGATGGGAGACGCTGAAGCTCGGAGTAAGTGTGTGATTTCGCTCGGCGTTAGACGTGGGTTTATGGATTGCATCATAGCGACGGTCGAAGCGACAGCCGGAGTTGCGTAACTTGTCCCCATCACAAGGGCTTTCGTCTCATTTTGAAATCCAACAATAGTCCCAGAGGCCGATATATCCACTCGGTCACCATAATTGGAGTAGTATGCTCTTTTGACCACCTCATTCGATTCCGATGAACCTGCATAACAGTATTCAGAAGCCAATAAGTCTTCGCTTTTCCCATTAGGAAAGCTCGCGCCTGTCGTATGAGCACCAACAACCAGTAGTTGATCGCTGTTAATCGAAGTCGGTAAACGGTATGAAGCGTCACCAGCGCTTGTCATTCCATTTCCGGCAGAAGAAACGATAACGACATTGGGGTAGTTGATAGCAATATACTCAAAGAAAGCGTTTAGCTCGTTAGAAATCGCATTGAATTGAACTGTTGACACTCCGTTGGCCAACACAAAATCGCCATTACACGTCAGTGCAGCATTTGTTACTTCATTCTGTTGGACATCCGAATCAACGCTGTTGTGGTCAACCCTATGTATGCCCCAACTCCAATTGACAACACTTGCGCCATTTCGAATCATCTTCAGCGTCTGTCCGATAAAACCAAGCCTGTTGTCTACCGTGATGTTTGCACCGTTATGGCTTCCTGCTAAAGCACTAATTAGACCCGCATTACCACCATTCCCTAAACTCGCCGCAATAACGCCCGTAACATTACTACCGTGATTGCCAATCGCGTTCGCTTGCGTATGGGTTGGGGCTGATCTGCCATACAAGGTGACACTGTTGCGAGTCGTTTTCTCGTTGGCAGAATATGTTGAAAAGTCTGCTAATTGGAAATCCAGACCATGCTCAAACACACCCATTGCGACAAAGAAAGGTAAAATTGGATTAGTCCCAAATACAATGCTTTCGTAATAGTCAGCGGCTTGTTCCAGTTTGTTGCGTTCCCTTTGTTCAGATAAATCTGGATCCGCTGTCCATGAAATTGACTCCGTTTGAATCATTGGCTCAATCATCACGTTTTCGACCATCGAATCTGATAAGAGAGTGGATTGAATTGCCTCTAAACTTTCGTAGCTATCCGCGTTGACCTCTATCTGCCACCAGTGCAGTGCAGATTCACGACCCACAATGGAACCGGATACGAGTGCGGCCACTCGCTGTGCATTGTCGAGAGAGTCATTATCCGAGTGCAAACGAACAATCAAATAGTCACTGTAGAATTCTGTACCGGAAGTTGAAGTCACTGTGCTTTTAAGCTCTTTCATCCCATCAGCAGAAACGGTAAACCAATCTTGGTTCGAGTAACCTCCACCAGCTTCCAACATGATTGGACCTGAAACGGCTTCATTAGGAATTATGAAAGTAGCATTGGAACCATTGATCTCAACGGGAGTGAGTATTTGACCACTAAGATGTATAAGCGCATCGGCAGGCAAGACTTTATTGGCTGTGATTGTCACCTGTCCCCCAGCCACGCCATTCAATGTAGAAAGCTCGGTTAATAGGAAAGACTGACTAGAAGCGGATATGTCGCTTGTACCTTCTGTCTCATTTGATGTGCTTGTGTCTCCCCCACTATCTTTACAACCGGCTAGTAGCGCAACGGCGACTAGGCAAGTAAGGGTGCTACGTTTGGCTATGAAATTTCTCAAATTAACCTCTGCTTTCTGAACATTGTGTTGGTCTACACGATATACACAGCAAACTTTTCTATTTAGATGGCTGCTCAAACAAAAGGGTAAATAGGTACTTTTTAGAAATGGTCAAATAACGGAGGGAAAATGGCGGATAGTTTGTATAAGGGGCTGTTTATATGAGCTTTGTGAACGGCCTTGTATTGATAGGGTGCGGCGTTTGACGTGTGATAAATGATGATTATGTTCAGATATAAAGAGTGTCATTAAAACGATCGAACATTGTTGTATAACGTCTCTCGATGACACTGAAAATACAGTTTAGCCCATGAGTGGTTAACAGCTAGGAGGCCAAAATGCTCTATGACTTCTTAAGAGGTTTCTATTATCGGTACGTAGCACCGCATCTCGCCCAAGCGACGTTACTTGGATATGCACAAACCACAGTCGCTTTCGTGGCCATCGGGTTTGGCATTAGCCTATATATTATCGGGGCTCACACAGTTTTTATGCTCACTTTCGACCTAATTAGTGGCCCCTTCAGCTTCAATTCGTTAAACGATATCACTACGTTCTTCGTAGCCTTAGTACTATCGGTGTACGCCATCGTTGCCTATACATTGGCACTGTATGGTCTATGGCATATAAAAACGATAATCGGTGCCGTCAAAAAATGGGTGAAGGAAGTGGTGGAATACTCTAGTCAACATTAAGGACAAAGGTTATGGATAAGATGGACACAGTACACTCACAATCTTCAAAGTATTCCAAATTACGGACTTGGCTTACTGATGTCTCCGTCATATTTACCGCGATTATTTTAATCATTCTATTGATAGCTATGTATCGAGCTTACCAAGATGAATCGCTCAATGATGCTATTGCGAACGCAAGCAATGGATACGGCCCATTGATGAGTCAGTGCTTAGAACAAAGCAGTAGACTCGAATGCTTAGGAAACTTAAAGATTGTTGCTGATACCAATACTTTTGAGTCAGCCAAAGCTATTGCGTTGGCTAAATAAATACCGAGCTTGGTATCACCACTCGTACCTCTACGGAATCAAACATTGGAGAAAATAAATCATGAATAATAAAGATCGCGGCAAATTCAAGGGCGATGAAAAGTCCAGAAAGGAAGAAATAGGTAGCAACGCCTGTTTATTTATCGTTTCATTTACATTCTTTATTGTGATTATTACTTATCAACTCATCAAAGGGGAAATTTCGTTCTTAGAAGTCGCAGGCATCTGTGCGGCCTCACTTATATTCATCTCTGTTGTAACGCATACCTCCCCTATTTACCGGATCAAAGAATTCGGGGAGATGTACAAGATCGGATTCAGATATTTAATATTTTTAGCGAATAATAAAAGGTAGTTGTATGATCCGATTAGCAGACAAGAATGTGGTAGTTCCCCATTGGCACATACCATTGATGACAGTTTTTTGCCTCGGCGTCGGAGTCTTCACCGAGTTCATCTGGTTGACAGGTATTGGGATATTTTTCGCTGGATTGCAGTTTTCAATAGTCCTTCCTATTTGGCAAGATCTGAAAACTGACAAAGACGCACAATATCTTAGATTTATGCGAGCAACCAAAGTCTTCACATTTTGGTATTGGTTTATTCCAATTGCCGCTATTTTGGTTGCCGTTGGTGCTGTAATTCAACACCTGTTACTAACGTAGGATATGGATTCATTCCTGACCGACTAGTTGTGATAAGTTAACCCATAAAGGCTGCACACGACACTGCATTTCAAGTCGCAGCCTAGTCTCCCCTCAAACCATTTAATCTCCCTCAATATGTTCCTCCGCTTTCCAAACATTCAAATATCCCCTTTAGTTTGGAACAAACCAAACGCTTCCTTGATAACCTCGATTTGAACGAACGCGATAAGAAGGCCCGTTGGCTTTTGAGTCACTTCAATCTTAAACAAGGGGGACGATATGCATTATTACTGGAAAATACTCTCAGGGTTGTTGGTGACAGCTTCAACAAATGCGGTGAGTCAAGTTCAGTTCATCGAGATAGACAATCAAAATACAAAAGTGTCGGTTGAAGACATTTTTGCTCCAGCACATAACAATATAAAATTTCATATTATTTCAGGCTTAGATCGCCAAGTAACGGTAGACATGACTTCCCAACATGGAACCATAAATCGAGATCTTGGTGTCGTTGGTATACGTGACTCGCTTGAAATAAATGCCGAGAAATTTTACGGCAAAAGCTACGACATTGGCCAACTAGCTCAAGGGCAATATTCAATCAAAGTCAGCCAATACGATACAACGGGTCAAATAATGAGTACGACCCACCAGCAACTAACGGTCGATACTGTTGCACCGACATTAGGATCTCTATTTTGGAATAGCATGGCTTATAAACTCCAGAATGTGCCAAACAACCAGTGGCTAGGAGATTTTGAGGTCTGGAACTGGGGAGTAACTGGCGTCAATGACCAATTATCGGGTATCGACACCATCAAGGTCTACGCTACGGATAAAGGCTCAACAACACCGTTAAAGTCCCCAATCGAAATCTCTTATAACCCATCAACAAAAGAAGCAAGACAAGGTGGTGCGCCTGCCATTTTCCCAAGTTACGAGCGCGAATACACTATCCATATCGATGCCTACGATAAGGCGGGAAATATAGGAAAGATGACCAGAGACATTACATGGACCGGTCAAGGAATACGACCAGAGTTAGTCGGTGTCAATGATGGAACTTATAGTGGCAACTTTTTAGCTGGTTCTCCATACAATGGTTATAAAGCTTACACACCGGGAATGGCCGTAGGTAATTATAATTTTAGTTTGGTTTACAGACTGCCTTATGAATGGGCAAACCCTGCAAATCCAGGCAGGCTTTATAGTTACTGGGGACATTTCAATACCACAGAGTTCGTGAAAGATGGATATGCCTACTTCAGTGTTTCAACAGTGTATTCGAAAGGCGATCCCAGAACACATGAAATCCCCATTGGTCGTCATGACAGATGGGTGTCGTATTTTCTATATCACGACTTAAATTTAGCTCCGCATTTGGCCAAACAACCTGTCGCTATTAAACAAGAATATTTTGTTAATGGTGTTGGTTGGGTGAACTACAATCACCACATGTTGGGCCTCCATAATCAGCATGACATCCCTACTCAGTTTAGAGTCACAGCAGAACCTCGACCTTACAACCAAAGGGTATTTATACAAGAGCATGGAGCTGGTGGCGGGTACTCGAACTGTGTGATACCGGCGAACCAAACAACATGCCAAGCACCATTGCCGACTCAATATGTGGATTGGAACGGAGTAAGTCCGTCTGTTCCTACTGGCACCATTTATTTCAGACACTTTTGGATGAATAAAATTGTAAAAGACGATTTTCGTTCGCTTAAGAGTTCAAACTTAGGAGGCATGAATTTTACGCTCGACAAATCTTTGCCAAAGATAACCACTGCCAAAAAGGTGCCGTTTACGAACGAGTTTGAAATCTATGCACTCAAAGACTTCGCAGGCGAAGATTGGAATCGCATCCAGATGTCGAAGGTTGGCTTAAAAGTGACTGACTCAAGCGGTCATACCCAGAATGTTTGGGTAGATGGTGACAATGGACATTTCAGTCTGAATGGTCAAATTGTACCATTAGGGGGCGCGTTCATGAGCAAGTCGATACCCCTACCGACACTCGCAGCAGGCACATATGAAATCGAACTTCTGGCGCAAGATACCGCTATGAATACCACATCACGTAACTTGGGTTCTTTCCAATACGAGCCAGAACCTCCTGTGGTCAACTTGAGTACCATCGACAACCTACCACTCCAAGGTGCAATGCTCACTAACCTCAATCAGATCCTAATAAAAGTTCAAGATACCTCTCAGTACTTGGTTGAGTCTGTACGCCTGAATGGAGGTGGAGAAGCTGTAAAAGATGAATTCGAATTGAAGCTGATTGATGTGGCTTTGGACAAGTATGCCGTCGAAACACCAAGAGTGTTCCCGACATTGATAGAAAACGAATGGTACTCACTAACCGTCGCCGTGAGAGATGAGCTCGGAAATCAAGCCATCGCGACCAGTCGTTTTAAATACGTACCAGAAAACATCATTGAGCTGGGGACACTGGTAACTTTGCCTGTGGATTCCGTGTTATATACAACGAACACGAATACCCCTGTCACTGCGGTGATTTTTAACCCTATGACAGTAGAAGGAGGTCAAATGGCTTCGGGGTTGCATGATTACTATATCACTGTGGGCAGTCAGTCTACCCTACCAATATCTGTTGATGGATTTGAGATAGGACCAGGTGAATCTAAGTTATTAAGCGTCGATTTCGGAAACGGAGATGAACAGATCATCATTCCAGTGTCGGCAAGAGGTGGCGAAATAGGCACCAGTAATATAATGGTAGAAATCCCGCAATTAAAATCGAAGTATAACTAACAAGGGGGGCGCTCTTTGTTGTTCAATGAACACGAGGGGTTGGTGGTATACCAAATAGAATTGATGCCAGCTGAAGTTAAGCTGGCAGGGTTTATAGGTCGTTAAACTTTAACCCTTCCTTGATGAAGTAATCCATGAAATTGTTGTCGTAAAGCTTAGAAGATTTACCCTTAGCTTTATCAGAGTGGCAAGGGGTTGCAACACCGAGTAAAAGGATATCGTCTTCATTTTCCCAGTGACTAGAATACACAATGCAAGTGTCACTCGTTTTATCGAATTGACGTCGTGCTTTATTCCATTTGGCTTGTTTGCCGCTGTCAAACCATGGACTGCTCGGGTCCCACAAGTGTATATGCGCCAAACCTGCATCATCAGCGTCAGTCGGATAGGCTAGGCTTGCTACACGGCCAAGATATTGAACCGATAGGTCATCGTCGTAAGTTAAGTGAAGGGCGATATCTTTGCACAAAGCCTCAACGTCATTGAAGCCTTGTGCTTTGATTTCTTGTTCAAAACGAGGGGATGGGGTGACGTTTTTCATGCGTTCCCCTAGTGATAATTAGAGACAGTCGCTTGTGTCGCCGCTTTGAGTTTTGCAACTTTATCAGAAGTCATCTCAAAGCTAGTCTCATATTTACCTATCGAAGCCACTTGGAGTTGGCGTTCGATCGACATTAAATCACCAACGGCACGGCGTAGCTTCGCTGTAGCCTTACGAATTTGTTTTGCTGTTTCAACCGCTGGTTGCTCATACGCCGTTGCACGACGACTTAGGCTTTCGTGTTGCGCTTTAAGAATCATCTCAAAACCACGGATATAACCGTCTGCGACCACCAGCTCATCGATAGTTACTTTATCAAAATAGCTCTCAGGTACTTCTGATTGCTCAATCTCACTGTAAACTTCTCTAAGCTGTTTAGTTTGAGTGTTGAGTTTTGCAATGATAGACATAGCCATTTCTAAGCTTTCAGCCGAAACATGGCGTTGATTATCTTTACACTCAATTGTCTCTAGACGAAGATCCATAGCTTTAGCAACAGTATCGCCCATCGACGCACTGGCATTGCCACCGAGCGCAGCAAGAATACTTGCACTCATAATTAGCCTCTTCTTCATTGTGACCTCAAAAACATTATAGGAGTAATTATAGAGAGGTGATAAACCTAGCTCATTTCACGGGACCGGAATTATCCATGTCCAAAGCCAGATTACAACCATTCAATATTGCTAACAATCAGCCCATAATGATTAAAATCCAACCACATATACCCATATGCTGCGCATATGACGCTTAGTGCAACAGTTGCAATAATGACATCTCAGATTTAACCCAAACCATCATTACGCTTTAGGAAGCGATTCAGAGCGGTTCTAGGGATAGTTTAGGGAAAATCAAAGGGATATCGTCTTAAAGCAAGTCTAACATTATACAGTAAGTGTGATTGAGATCACATATTACCATTATACTTCCTCAATGTCTCTGAATTTCTGTGAGTGTTTTGTAAATTCGTTTGAGTGGCTGGTGGCACATAAAAGTTTCCAAAATAGCGATGGAACCTCGCCATTAAATAGGTAGCTAACCGTAGAAACTACGATATTCATTCGTTAAATAACTTGACATCAAAAACTTAATCACAATGCAAGGGCGGGAACGAACTTTAACCACTGAAAATAAGGATTCTATTTTACAGGGAACTTTTTTAGATAATCACGATCTGATCATGAAGTAAAAAAACATGAGAAATTCGCACATGATTACCACTGAGCAACTTAAACAAGTGAAAGATACCCGTTCGCACATCAATCAAGTTTATCCTGTTAAGGAAGTCGCTTTCTTGGTCATAACAGCCAACGTATGGTTGAGGTAGCTCGATTTATCTGTACGCATTTCGAGTTCGACCGTCTCTATTTTATGGTAAAGATAAACCTCTGCATATTAGCGTTGGGGCTGATAATTCAAAATACGCCCTAATCCGACAACACCGAAGTGATGGGCTTCGCGTAAACACAAAAAGTGCAAAAGGCGACGCCACACAGGCTTTGTTTGATGATTTATAATCTTCAAAAACACCTAAGGAATAGGAATGAACGAAGAGCTATTTGCTGAACTTACCTCTCAAATAAAAGTTGGAAAACAACTTCCCGATGCTATTTATCTTCATAAAGACTCATTCAGCGCATTGCCTAAAGTATTAACACAGTTCATTCCTGCCGTAGCAAAAGCCGTTAACTTAGATGAAGAAGACTGGAACCTCGTTAAGCTGTTTAAAAAAGAGTTCCGCTTATCTCTTCTTCATTACCCTGATTTTTATACTGATTCCTATCCCGCATTAGAACAAAGCCTCAATGTCGACCTCTCTAAGCTAAGCCACAAAATCACAGGTTATAGCGAATCTGAAAACCCGCCGATCTTACATCGAAAAGAAACCATGGTTTTGCCAACAAGTGAATATTACGAACACTTCGTTTCACTCACACAAGAAGGCGAGAATGCAGGCCTGTACGAAAACAGCCGTTTGATTGGTTTTAAACGTTCTTGGGAAAACCTAATCGCACGCCATGGTTACGAGCTTGTCGATGGTCGACTATTCCGATGTTCCTCTGTGACAACGCAAGAAGAGGCTGGGATTGATAGGCACAGAACGGCCATCGTGCGCCATGAACTCTCTGCACCAATGAAGACTCTCGTTAAACATGGTTACTTAAAAGGCGAGCACTCTATTTTCGATTACGGCTGCGGTCGCGGAGACGATTTAAGAGAGCTCGAAGCACATGGCCTCGACGCTCTGGGTTGGGATCCGAACTTTCAACCCGACAACGAAAAATCCAATTCTGATATCGTAAACATAGGGTTTGTTCTTAACGTAATAGAAGATCGAGATGAAAGACTCGATGCCCTACTAGGCGCATGGGAGCTAGCAGACAAGCTTCTGGTGGTTTCTGTCATGCTGGCTAACGAAAACTACATTGCTCAGTTCAAACCTTATAAGGATGGTGTCATCACCTCTCGTAACACCTTCCAAAAATACTATGCGCAATCAGAGATCAAAGCGTACATAGAGAGAAGCCTACAAGAAGACGCCATTACCGTCGCGCCTGGTATTTTCTATATCTTCAAAGACAAATTGGAAGAACAACGGTACCTGCAGAGTAAATACAAACGCCACCATAAATGGCAGCAACTGACGTCACCAGAGCCTATTGAAGCCAAAAACAAAGCCAAACTGCTTATTATTCAACATCAAGACTTGTTTAATGACTTTTGGAATACCTGCTTAGAACTCGGCCGCATTCCTGCCAACGATGAATTTGAACAATCAGACAAAATAAGAGAGCTGGTTGGTTCACACAGAAAAATCTTTAACTTACTGCAAGAGATGTTTGATACCCAAGAGTTTGAACAAGCAGAAAAAAGCCGAAAAGAAGATCTTCTCCTCTACTTTGCTATGGGACTGTTTGAGAAAAGAAAACCCTATACGCAGCAACCAGAACCCCTTAAACGCGACATCAAAGCCTTGTTTGATGATTACAAAACCGCGATCAACCTAGCTGCAGAATTACTGTTCGCAATCGCAGACACAGACTTAATTCATCAACAGTGCGAGAAAGCACACGGCCTACTACCAGCAAGCCTTCTTAATAAAAGGCACTCATTGATCCTACATCGAGACTTTATCGATGATTTACCACTACTGCTACGAGTATACGTGGGTGCTGGGTTACAAATGTACGGCGAACTGGATGAAGAAATAGACCTAATTAAAATTCATATCACATCAGGAAAACTCACCCTTACTGCGTATGACAACTTTGAAAAATCGGTGCCTTTCTTAGTCGAACGCATAAAAATAAAGATGGCAGAACAAGACATCGATTTCTTCGACTACGTTAATGAAGATCGTAGGCCGCCACTGCTTAATAAGCACCTTTACATGTCAGCCGAGCACGAGAACTATAAGAAACAACAGAGCTTCGACAAACGATTGGCGAAGCTCGTGGATATGGATTGGGATAAGGAAGTTATCTTATATCGAAATGAAGTAAGCGTGTCATGAACCCCGCATTCTAATCTTTCAGCACGAAGAATAAGATCAACTCTCCAACCCAAAGGAGAGTTGAAATGGCAAAACGACG
>NZ_JBFSTC010000053.1:0-35353 GCF_041466605.1 Vibrio sp. 10N.247.310.17
TGATAATGTGACTGCTTAGTTCCATTTGGCAGACCATTCTCACTTGCGGATATTGTGTCCCTTTTTGTCGAGAAAATGCATTTTCATTTTGCGGGTTATCGGGCGTTCGCCAAACAACGCCATCGACACCAAGAAGCGTTAACCCATTCCACTAGGGTAACTGTGCGCTTTTCAACCATGACGTAGTCATTCGCTCAAAGACCGCTTTTATTGCGTCTTCACCCAACGTCTTTCGACGTTGAGTCAACGCACTTGGTGCGACAAAAGCTTTACCTGTACGGTCGTACAATATCAAGTTGGTTAACTAAATCTTTCATGGACTTATTGTTATAGATGGCCATTCCAACAAGCAGCCACACCATGGATTCTAGAGTTAACTTTCTCTTTCTCATCGTGACGGTATCAGTAAGAGAATAAGCTTCGTCGATGAGTTCAATTGGAAGCAAGTCAGACAAAGTCTCAACGCTGCTAGGTTTCCAATCATTAATTATGTTTAGAGCTTGAGAAACATCCATAAAAAAATCCAAGTGCATTAAATACACTTGGATTTTGACAGCTCGGAAGGATCCTTCAACCGATCACTTTGGCTTTAACTGATCGGCATTACTCATAAGAGCGGCTTTCTTTTTAACGACTGATTGGTTGGTGTAGCACTACTGTTGTATTGAGAGAGCGAATGCCATTGAACGACTCTATCTCATTACATAAATGGTGTATTGATTGCAGGTCAGGTGCTTCAATCAAAGAAATAATGTCGTAGGTACCACCAACAATGCTTGTAAGTCTGACTTCAGGTAGTTCTTTTAACGCATTACTTACATCATTTTTCTTACCTTTTTCACAAGAAATCAGCAAATAACTTGCCGCTTTTCTCCCGTCATTTTCTACTCTTATTTGTGCCGTATACCCTTTGATAATACCGGTTTTTTCAAGTCTGTTGATACGTTCAGCGACTGCTGTTCGCGACAAGCCGATGTTGCGAGAAAGGTTAGCAATCGATTCTCGCCCATTGGAGAGTAGATTCGATAGAATTTTACGATCTAGTTTGTCTAAGCCTTGTAAACTAATGTTGGACATCATGTGTTCTGCCTTTTCTGAATTATTATTATATTTGTATTTCTCTCAAATTAGAGCCTTTATCTTTCACCTAACCCGTCCTAAATAAGGTTGACACATATCCAACATGAAATTAGAGAGTTACAAATACAATTATGACTCTTATCAGAACGCACTTGCGGAAAGGATAATGGAAGACTAAAGATAGAATACTCACTGATGATGCAAAGAAAATGGTCTCCAAATCAGTAAAAACTAAGCCCTACAATGAGTTTGGCCTCGTCAAACTCTACCCCCCCCCCCGCCGATGAAGTACCTCCATCATTTTAATTAACCACTTGTTTGTCACCTCCCTCTATCGCCAAATCGAAAAAATAGGATGACTACAAGCGACTAAACCATCAAGAACAAGTTGGCTTGGGAAACTTCCTTCCTTATTCTATTTGACCTAGGGTAACTTCATCCTTATAACCCAAAAATTGGCTAAGTGCAGAGTGTTTGATTCTAGGTGAACCTAACAATCGAATTATTATCTTAGCCAAATATAAAGACCATTAATTTATTATTAATAAATAATGATAAGGCTTAATTCTTCTCACGTCCAAAAGGCTCTCTCCTGTAGTGGCATCCTGATCCCGGACCTCATAAATGAGGGGTTCAATGGCAAAACGACAAAGACGTACATTTTCTACTGAATTCAAAAATATATGCTGCAAGCTTGGTTCTTGACCAAGGGGACTCCATCCCTGAAGCAGCTAGCTCTATGGAATACGTGAAACAGCTTTACGACACTGGGTCGAATAACTCAAAATTGAGCAAGGTAGGGTTACTCCAACGACCAAAGCCCTCACGTCTGAGTAAAAGAAAATCCAAGAGTTAGAAGCCCATATTAACCGATTAGAACGAGAAAAATCCGTACTCCAAATAGTGTTTGGTGCGGCGATATTACTTATCTTAGGTCTGGTTCGAAGTGGGCCTACTTAGCAGTAGTGCTTGACCTATTTAGTCGACGCGTTGTGGGCTGGCCTTTATCAGATAAGTCCAATGCTGAATTAGCATCTAAAACTTTAGGGCTGGCTTAGAAGAAACGGGGGCGGCGAAGAACATGATGTTCTATTAATATCAAGGATGCCAGGACAACTCAAAGCATGAGCCTTCGTGGTAATTGTTGGGAAAACACTCCCATAGAAGGTTATTTAGAAGCTTGAAAGCCGAGTGGGTACCAGAAACAAGCTACCTGGAACAAGCTCAGGACAAGAAAGACAACGGCTATTACCTGATGAGTCCTTACAATCGGCAACGCCCTCAAGAAAATGATGGGTTGTCACCAGTTAATGGCCCTTCAGCCAGTGTCCTGTACTTTTGACCACTACACCCCCTAGAACAATCAATATTCCGCCGACCATCAAAGACCATAAGCTAACCTATTTTATTTTTTAGTGACCCAAGTTCAAGCTAGACGCCCCCAAAACGCAATGAAATCTGTACTACTAAACATTAGATTAGTAAGTACACCAAAAAATGAATAGCTGCAGCTCGATTAAGAGTTCCGATTCTTTCGTAACGAATTGAGGAATAAAAGCAAAATAACAGGCTCAAGGGATCTCGTAGACAGAGAAGAAGCAACTATATAAAACAGGAAGAATGAGAGTATTAGTCAAAAATTTATTGTTGTTTAACCCTCCAAAACCCAGTTTTAAAAAACTAAAATATCACTATAAATAGATGATTTTTTTGATAATTTATTTATAAATTATCAAAAAAATCCTATGAGGAATGGCCTAAATTTTAGCCATTGCCAAATGGGTAATCTAAAATTATTAATAATCATTTTTTATTAAAATTCATTCATCTAAACAGATAAATTAGAGATGTGTATATGAATAAATTTTCAAAAGGACTACTAATATGGAAACACTGATCTGCCGCTCTTTTCAATCATTTATAGATTTCTGCGATAACGATATTGTTAAAGGAAAAAATATCCACTGCACTTTTAAGGCCTGTAAGGAGAAGGACTGGCGTTGGATGCAGTTTTACCTAAACGACAAAGGAGGAAAAGAGCTGACCTTTAGCTTCATATGAAACAAAACGCCTTAACTAATATTTCGTTTAACTTCAAATTTATTCAAAATTTTGTAAATAGTATTCAAAAAATGAGCCATTATATAAAGCACTAGAAAAACTAACTGTCTTAACCATCGCTCTCTAGAAATATGGAGAAACACTATGTTAAAAGCGCATCTCGAAAACCTACAATTACCTATAGGTAATTGTATATTACACAGGGATGAATCAGGGGCTCAATTGATGCTTAGCAATCAAAAGTCATTTTCAATTACCCTACCTGAAAGCTGTATCCTTGAAACTCTGATTAAGAAAGAACAACTCATTTCAACCAAAGAAGAGTTAATTATTGCCGCTTGGGGGAGCCCAGATATCATCGGGCCTAACTCTTTACCAGTCGCGATAACTAACCTAAGAAAAGTTCTAGACCTTGATAGCATCAAAATCGTCAACATCCCAAGAAAAGGTTACAAGATTCATATTCCTGAATTTGAAACCTCACTAGACCCGCCGAGAGATATAAAGTTACCACGTCACTCTAAGTTTTCGTGTCCTCTCAAAAAAGCAACCAATCATCTAAAATTATACCAATGGACTTTCATCGGCTTATCTTCAACAACCCTCGCGGTCCTACTAATCAGTTATTTCTATTTTCGATACGAACTTGAAGTTGTTAACGTGAACCTTAATAATCAATCAAGCCAAATCTGTTTAACAAAAAAGGATGAACTGAAATTAATCCTCGCCTCTTCCCAAGTTCAGGCAAGCAAAAAACCTTCAATAAACCCCTAACACCTCGTCAATTTAGTTATTAATAACTAAATCCCCCCTTATTCACAGCAAAGGGGGGTACAACTTAGAGTGCAGGTTCTAACGTAGCGTTAAAATGTCTCAATACTTTAGGTTCATAAGTAAACTTCAAACCTGAAATAGATGAGGCGCGTTTTTTCACTTCTTTAAAAGCAGCAATAATGTAATCAAGGTGAGCTTGCGTATAGGTTGCTCTGGGAATGGCTAAACGCAACAGTTCCGCTGGACAAGGCAGTTGTTCACCAGTTTCAAGGTCACACCCTTGCAATAAGGACCCTATTTCAGCCCCACGAATACCCGCCACTTTATAAAGCTCACAAGATAAAGCATGCCCAGGGAATTGTTCCGGCGGAATATGAGGTAAGAGCACACCTGCGTCAATAAATGCAGCATGACCGCCAGCTTGCTGGCAACGAACCCCTAACGCTTCAAGACCATTTACTAAATATTCAACTTGCTGAAGACGGGAAGCTAACCAATCTTCTTCCATCCCATCATAGAGTCCGACAGCTAGGCGCTCCATAGCACCGCCTTCAAGCCCGCCATAGGTTGGAAAGCCTTCCAATAGCACGCATAATGTTTTGCATTCTAATTGAACATCTAACAAGCTTTCATCTTTGAAAGCAAGCAATCCCCCAATAGGAACCATCGCATCTTTTTTCGCTGACATAGCAAAGATATCGGCATATTTAAAAGCTTCGCTAGTTATCTCTTGAATGCTCCATTCAGCATATCCCTCTTCGCGTTGCTTTACAAAATAGGCGTTCTCTGCAAACCGTGCACAGTCCATAACTACGGGAATATCATAAAACTGCGCTAACTCATAAACAGCCTTCAAATTGGCAAGAGAAACTGGCTGACCACCTGCAGAATTGCAAGTAATCGTACTCACAATATAGGGCACATTTTTAGCCCCGATCTCTTCAATGCCAGACGCGAGCGCTTTCAAGTCAAAATTGCCTTTAAAATCTCTCTTAACTTCAGTATTAAAGGCATCACGAGAAGGCACATTCATCACACGACAGTTATTTTTTTGAGTGTGCCCTTGAGTGGTATCAAAAAAGTAATTTGAAAATGCGGCCATCTTTTCTCGTTCTAGCCCCTTATCTCGTTCACGCTTATTGATCAAGGCAGGTACATACAACTGTTCAGCGCCACGTCCTTGGTGTGTAGGGATAGTAAACTGATAGCCAAATATATCTTTTACCGTTTGGCTAAGCGTCCGATAGCTTCGACTGCCGCTGTACGCTTCATCACCTCTCAACATTGCGGATTGCATGGCCTGCGTTACTGCCCCGGTGCCACTATCGGTCAGTAAATCGATAAACACTTTATCGCTATCTAACAAAAAAGGATTGTACCCCGCTTTCATTAACGCCAGCTCTCGCTCTTGTTCTGTTGTTCTTTTAACTGGTTCAATAACCCGGATTCGATACGGCTCCGGCAAATAGTGTGAATCCATAGGCTGTTCTTGATTGTTGCTAATTGCTGACATAGGGTTCTCTCCAAACATTTTCCAACGATTAAGGGTAAGTTGGTTAGAAATAACTAAAGAAGCCCATTATTCGGACACCCAAACCTCTCCTTCCCAACTTAAATAAAGATTAATCAAATAAATAAAATTTGGTATTAATTTCAGCGTAAATTAAATATTAATAAACATATTAACAACACCTAAAAGCCCTCTAAAAAAGCATCATAGCCATGAGAAAACCTGACCAAATGACATCACCGTTTTTTTAATTAATAAAGATAATTAAATAAACAATGGACTTAGAAAGTAGCACTATAAAAGTAGTGGTATGAGAATGAAAAATATACCTAGAGCATATAAATTAGAAGGAAAATGGAAATATGGAGAGCCCATTATGATACTAGGGAACACATTGGTTGCTGGAGCGGGGCCGGTCGGCATTCAAACTAGCCAAATTATGGCTCCTCTTAGTCAAAAAATAGCCCTCATCGGCAAAAGCTCCCCTCAGTGGGAAAATAGGCAAAGATTAATCAAACAACACGGATACGTTGTTTGTTATGAGGTGAATGAACCACAATTAGCGACACTAGTCGGATTAGTTAAGTTTAATGAACTTTATACAGAGCTCTCTCCCCTTCCCTCCTCTTGGGATACGTTAGTTTTAGCCACTCCAGCTCACGCCTATTGTGATGTGTTGTCTTCCTTTTCTGAAATTTTATTAAAGAACTTAAAACAAATCATTCTTATGTCCTCAATGCTCGGTGGGTGTCTTATTTTAGAAGGAATGTTAAAAAAGAAAGGAGCCTCTCCAAATATAATGCTCTTCTCTAGCTACTTTGCGACGTCTTATTTTACTTCTAACCCGACGGACAAAAATAGGGTCCTCACGGTCAGAACCAAAACAGTAAAAAAACGAGTTTATATTTACCAGTCTAAATCCAATGATGGTTTATTGAGCGCCTTGCGAAACGCTTTAGAAAAAATTGATGTTCAAGTCATCCCTTTAGATAACTCGTTCAGTGTGGAAGGCAGAAACATTGCTACTTATGTACACCCTGCTTTTATTATCAATACGTTTTCATTAGATCACATTTTATCTAAGGAAGACGAAGTTAAGTACATGTATAAACTGTACCCAGAAGGGCCAATCACCATGAGTTCGATTAGGGATTTACTACTGCACTGGAAATCAGTTTCTCGCCTACTTGAACATTACTCAGCTCAACCGATTAATCTACTGCAGTTGCTAAATGATGAACATCACCGAGTACATGAAAAGACTATCCCCAAGGACAAAATAGTCTCTTTCAACGAGCTTGATGAGATAGAGCAGGAATATCTACTCTACATACGATATAGCACAATCCTGATAGACCCAGACCCGTTTTCAAAAGGTAAAACCTTTGAGGTTTCAGCCAAACCTTATATCAAAGGAAAAGTTAGAAAAGGAAGACTACTACTCCCCAGAACTCCTCTAGAAGACCTACAGACCCTTTATTGGCTTAACCACTTAGTTCAAAGCTCAAGCCTAATCTCTTCTGTCACATTTCCCTCAATAGAAGTGTTTGAAAATTGGATAAAAGAAAGAAACCTACCAAATACGCTAATCCAGGCTTTAAAACAACGCGCAAAAGAATATTACGAATATGCAACCCCATCTATTAGCCCCTAGTAATTACTAGGGGACACACATATCTTTTAATTCGCATTTTAGCGTTTTGCTTCAAAAAGATAACAGGAAAAAGGAGATTAAGGTGTTAATAAGAAAAGCGACGCTCAACGACATATCCTCTATCAATGCTCTGTGTCACGAGCAACTAACAGGCAGCCACAGTAAAATTAGCCATTACAAGAGAGAGCAGAACGAATACAGCTTAAGTGATTACAATTTCAGTAAAATCAGAATCATTGATCTACTTTTTACGGAATCAATGATGAAGGAGAAGCTAAACAATAAAAATATCTATTTTTTTGTCGCTGAAACAAAAAAGAATAAACAAGTCATAGGTTACCTAATGGTTAGTGTCCATCCTCCTAAAAAAAGGCCGGCTCTCCAACAACGTCTCCCATCTTTCTACGCTTACATCGAACGATTTTATGTGTCGTATAAATACCATGAACAAGGTATTGAGCTTGCCCTACTCAACAGCTTTGATTATTGGAAAAAATACAAATCAGCACACTAATCATTATCTTTCAAAAAACCATGAAATTTGTCAATGCTCAGGCTGAGCATTGACAAATTTTCCCACAATCAAATCAATCTAAAGCTGTTTTTCTATAAAAGCCCATCAAACCTTCTTGATACCCAATCAAAAAGAAAAGGGCGAAACTAATATTGCCAGTGAGTTGCGAAAAGACAACACACACCACTCCGACCCAAGCTAAAATAACGTATTCAATCGGTCACCAGTTATAAATTGCCCCAAGCCCCCTGGTTATCCCAAACCAAAGTAAAGGCGAGACAGCGAGTAACCAAGGAGTTTGGACCTCGATTTTTATATGTCGGTTGCACCAGAAAAAAATAGCAACATGAAGCGTCGATACCACAGCGTAAATCACACCGGTAATTAAGGTGTGACTGAGACACTACATTGTGCTTGGATACTGGTAGGAGGGCAGGGTAGGAGAGTATTAGAAGAGAACAGTTCATCTGCTTGGCATATGTGGCTTCAAACATCGAAATTAAAGCTAAGCGGTGTTCTGCTATTCGCTAGACAGATCTACGAGAGAAAGCCCTAATGCCTCACCTATGACATCTGAACAACTAGAAATTCGTGAATTTTAAAAGAAGGTATCTCGTCTTAAATAGGTTGACGATTTTTAGCAAGCCTGTAACGGAATTTTTTGTTTTTTCATACATATTATTTGGCCTGTTCATCTTACGAATGAAGGCGTCCGTTGACAATGACAACTAATGAACGCCCTCATCAGATTGAACATAAGTCATGTAGCTCACCAAAAACTCCTCTACCTTTGAAGAAAACATTTATTTTACCAAATTCGGATGTTTTTTCATTCAATGCCTTTTTCATTGTTTTGGTGTAGCTCCATTTTGGCTTAACCAGCAACCGCTCTTCTTGAAGGTAGTTAAACTAAACATCGCGGCCCAGCTTTATTCCTTTAGCTATCAATTGAGGTTTTAGTAAGAGAAGTGAAGCTTGTGAGTTCCTAGTCGAGACATGAAGCGCCTTAGTGCAAGCTCACCTTGACAATTTTTCTCTCTGATATACACATTAAAGATAAATATCGCGTAACGAACAAGCCCTAATTACGCTTACTTTCTTTTCGAAGGCTTCTTGCCGCCCTCGGTGATTTCGGCATCGTGCTCTTCCTTGAACTGACTAAATAATCCATTTCTCCATTTTCAATGGTATCCACAACCTGTATTTAAAGCCTAGTGTGTAATCTCGCTGAGTGCTCTTAACGTAGTGTTTATTTGGGATGGTCATAATTAGTCCTCAATGTATAAACATATTTCAAGACGGGGAAAATATTAAAAAAACCACGACTCTGCTGATAGTTTAACAGTCGGACAAGAGATAAAGTTTATCGATGGCTTACAAGCTCGTCGGAAACCTAAAAATATCATGGACCGCAGCGGCCAAGGCTGTCACTAAATAAGTGGAAAGTATCATCAATTACTGCGGTGCTTCCAGATAAAAAACTTATCTCGACGAAAAAATTGCAGGGAGTAGGCGACAATCGAACGTTTTTTAGAAGCTTAAATACTAAGTGGATTCCCGCAATAAATTATCGCAGCTTTGCAGAGACTCAAAAAATCATCCAATACATAATTAGATATTCCAGCCAACTTAGGCCATATCAGTATAATGGTGTTCTGACACTCATTGGCTCAGAACGATTGATTGTCTTGAAAACCGTGACCAATTTTATTGGACCACTATACTCTTGCCTCTAAAGAAAGATAAAGCCCAATTAAGCGATAAACGTAATTTCCCATCTAAGGGTTGATAAAGATTGCTACAAAGTTAGCGTGGTTGCATGACATTGGTATTCCTACAACGTTCGCGAGCTTGTTCGGTTGTGGAGTGGAACAGCACCTACCGACAATTTCAATTTAATAATCAGTAATTTCAGAGCAAGCTTCAGGAACACATTCGTCAAAGTTGGATTTCATTTACGCAACAAGGTTTAAGTCGATTTTAAAGTTAATCTTCTCAGGGACGATAGTAGAAATAGCCTCTGAAGCCAATTTCTATCCAAGAGTGAGAGAAAGGGGCGGTAAATTATAATTATTGACTTAACCTTTGAAATTCGAGAGTTCGTAATATTTGATTTCTGGCGTTGGCACTTAAGGTTCTTCCCAAGGCAAATTAATCCCACTGTCATTAATATAATCAGAGCTCAACACACACAACTCATCACAACACGAATCAACCTTTGTCCAATCCTAAATCTATAGGCCTCATCATTTGCTTGAGGAGGCTATTGCCGATTGTAGTAGCTCATCAGGTAATAGCGGCTGAGCTTGTGTCCACTCGATTTTCAAATTTATGAATAACTTCTCCATGGGAGCATTGACGATCCCATGTCAATACTTACATCATAACTGAAAAATCTTTCAATATAATGGAGGGAAATTTACAAACGATATAGCGTTTCAAAAATCTTTGTGTTTCTCTTATCGAAAGTCCCTCTGCTTCTCTTCGCTACATATAGTTTTGTCTTAGGATCCTTCTCATTCTATCAAAACTACTGTCATCGGTGTCAGGATGTCTTTCCTGATGAAGTTTGTAACGAACTCACTTCAAAGAGGTTAGGTAAATGCAAACTCTTTGCCTAACCTCTGTAGATTAGCACATGCTGTAACCAACAATATCGCAGCTACACATGATCACACCAAAGTGTTCCATTAATGTTGAAGCTCTTTCTTTAGTTCGCATGAGAGAAACTTTTCGTAAGTAGATTTAAATGATAAATAGGTTTGACTGCATAAAAAATCGAGGAGACATAGCAAGCTCGTTTAATTCAGTCAGGCGCAGTGACGAGTAATGCATGAAACTGATTTACAGCCTGGGATGATCTAAAAAACGAAAAAGATCTTCACCATAAGAGCCCGCATTAATAGTAGCGATTTACCACCTAGTTTAGTACCTAAGATCATTAGACCACTACAAACCCAACCCATTTATCAATTACATGCAATTGGTAAAAAATATAGCTAAACATTAAGAGTAAGACATAAAATTATTAGAGAACTAACATTTACCCAACAACTAACATCAAAAATCTCTCGAGATTTGATGTTAGTTGTTGGGTTACCGACTGAGCCTAAGTGAAGTTGGTATATCTTGAAACTAGATCCTAAAGTTTCTAGTTTCTTAGAGTTCATCTAAATGTATCAACATCTACCGATTCAATATCAACATCTACCGATTCAATATCAACATCTACCGATTTTATATTGATATTAAACGATCAAAAATATAAACATTTACCGAAATAAGATTTTTTAGTATTAACATTAGCCGATCTAAAAAAAAGGTAAGATCATTAATTTAAGTTAACTTATGATAATTAACCTAAATTGGTTATAAAACGATCAAAGCATTAGATAAATTATGAATTAAATACATAGTTTGATCATTGCGAAGTAACTAAACATTTACCGGAAAAAGTAGTTATTTACCGATATTTATACATAATTTATGTGACGAGCTATAGATATTTACCGAAATAATATAGACATCTACCGAAGTTGATGAGGTAAGTAAGGTTATCTGTTAAAATGATACTATCTCATTCTTAGGTAATGATCATGACGTTATCATCCAACTCTAGCCTGACGGTTATTAATGAAGAAGACCGAAAAAATCGGTTTATCTCATCGATTCTTTTCTCTCGAGCAACTATTTTTCATCCTGCTTCTCGTTTGACTTCAACGATGCAGTCAAAATTGATTCAAATTGCTCAGAGTGGTGGTACAGATCCAAATCACCCATTAGAGAGTGTTAATATTAATAGCTATGGGAAAAGCTTCAGGGTTGATCTACATGTAGATTATCTCCTACAACCTCATCGCGATATCCTCGAGACTATGCTGGCCTATGCTCAAACTATTCAACTCGACGATGCTTCTTATGAAGCGGGATCTCGTTTAAATTGGTCCCAAGTATATCAAACCATTTCTGATGGTGATATTTCTGACACTCAACAAGATGGTTTCGACTCTTTTATTGACCGGGATGCAACCGTTTTATCGATGAGTATGTATGAGCTAGCAACCCGAATGGGAATGGCGACAACTCGTCCGAACTACGATCAAATTGAGCGTCGTATTACTCAATTGGCAACGGCTCATTTGGTGATTAATGAACTCGATGAAGAACAGAACGTTGTAGGCAAAAAGCCCTTAGAATTTGTGCAAGATTACCGTTTCTATTGTGATCGAAGTAAATTCAAAACCGGCCGTAAAAACAGTAAGAATCTAACTAACCATGTATTCTTAGTGCCAGACATGCGCTTGCTACAAGCGATACGCGACCATGGTTACTATTATCGATTAGAACAACACAAAATGACCAACTATAGTAAACCGTCAGTTCGCTCATTCTTAAAATACATTACCACGCACAAAGCAGAATTTTTACATAACAAAAAGTTTGAATGGGCGCTCGATAGTTACATTCAGTCTATTGCTTCTAAAGTCAGCCATAGCTTCCGGAGCGATCTAAGAAAAGATTTGTTGGCCAATGCCGTGCAAATTGAAAAAGATTTTAGTCTTCAATTTCGCGATGTTGGTAATGGTATACAGATCTTTTATATTGGGGAGGGTAAATCATGATTACTCAATCTCTTGATAGCTTGATGTCTTCACCTGCGAGCCAAAGCCTAGAGTTCAGTATAAAAGGCTTACTCAAAGGGCATGTAGGTATGTTGATTGCCGCACCGAATGTCGGTAAATCTCACCTTGCACTTTGTATTGCGATGGAACACGCTTCTTCAATGTCTTTACTAGGGATGAGCGCGGCCGACAAACCGGCTAAAACCTTGGTACTGAGTTCAGAAGACGGGGCTGGCGTGATTCAATCTCGAATGAAAGAAAAGCTGGTTAATTGCACTGCCACCATTAAGTCAGAGCTAAAAAAAAATCTACATTTTTTAACGGACATTGAACCGATAGTGATCCCGCCCGACAGCTCTGCACAAGAAAAAGTAGAACATAAGCAGTATTTAGAACAACTCAAACAAATTTTCTCTGAATTCGATTTAGTGATAGTAGACACCGTGACTGAGTCAATAGGCCGTTGTGAGGAAGTCAAACACGATCGCTTAATCAAAAATGTCTTCCAAAGCCTTGCCAGTGAATCAGGCGCTAGTTTATTGCTTGTTCATCATGTGAATAAAGAGGAAATTCGTGGTAATCAAGAAATTACCATGGCATCTGGGGCTGGTTTAACGTCGATAATGCGATTAACAAAGTGCTTATTTACGTTAAAGAGAAACAAGGATTTCCTGTCGATTAAGTACCTTAAGAGTAATTATTTACCTGAAAATGAAAATCAAGGGTTTGCGGTTGAAGTAAGACAAAACCTTACGATTAATCCACAGGTATTCAGTTTGAAATCCAAGACGTCTAAGTCTGTTCGATCGGTGCAAAGTATTAAGCAAAATCCAAAAAAAATTACGCTGCCTGGAACTATCCCGGAACAAGAAGAAATTGAAGAGCGTAAAAACCTCAGAGACGTTTTGTAAGCTAGCTCTCACATTTTCAAAAAGCACCGAATTTCGGTGCTGTCTTTTTGTCTGACTCTGTTCGCACTTTCTTATATCCGTTCACTTTTTTGTCTACCTTAGATAATCTTATTTAAGGTGAAAACATGGTGAACTACGCATATTTAGGAGTCTCTTCAGACAACCAATATGTAGCAAACTAAAAGCACGGGCTCTATGACTCTACCAAAAAGGTTGGGATAGGTAATTTGGTGTTTGTAGAAGTCAGCCGTATTGCACGTCTTACCTCACAAGTGCTCAAAGCACTCTAAGTGAGCATGGAAAATAAAATCATCGTCTATATTGCTAATCAGAATTTGCAACTGGATGGTTCAATGCTGTGTCGGATAATGGCAACAGTACTAGGCGCCAAATTTGGTTTTACTCTAGGCTTATTTCATGAAAATTGTCTATGTCCGTGTCAGTACCCAAGACTAAACGTCCGACGTTCAAATTTAACAGCTAAACCAGTTGTTGGGCTTTGCGAGGGAAGGGGACATTATTCACGTTACCAAAGTCGATTGAATGGCGCGTAATACCATCGATGCATTGCAAATTACCGCTCAGCTCGCGCAAAAGAAAGCCGGTTTGGTTTTTCATGATTTGTGCTATTTGGAGCTCAATAGCTATGTAGGCCGGATCATTTACACCACCAAGATGGAAAGAAAACACATCTTGCAGCGCTGTAATGAGGGGGTTGGCACGAAAATAGGGCTTGTTTTTTCCAGCTTTACGTTTCATGAAAACGGTTGAGGGGACGTTTAAGTGTACTGGGTTTTGTTTTTATGTTCGATGCAGTTTTTAGGAGGCCGCATGACAGTTTGTCCCACAAGATCCGCCGAGACATATCTAGGTGAATTCGACCGATTTTGACTCCACCGTAAAGGCGGTTTAGGTACATGAGGTGCTCGTTAAGGATTTCGAATCTACCGACTCCATAAGACTAGAAGAAGGCAATCTAGGTTAAGGTGTCAGGATTATATATTGTGACGGCGTAACAAGTTTTGAGCCGATGCGAGAAGATTACGTTTGCGAAGAAAGTAGAAAGGACGAGAGAAACAACGTTCGCGTATCGGCCTCTTCTCTTTATGACGACTAGGAACAGGCTCTTAACGTCGATATCACGTTAAATAATCGTTAATGTTTACTTCATCAATTTGCTCAGGCTGTAAATAGTCATCAGTAAGACGTTTACAAACCCTCGAACTTAAAAAAAAAGCGAACAGAGCAGGGTCAACGCTTCAAAGAGATCGGCAATGGCCATGACTTTTGTGGTAAGAGGCATCTCTGAGCCCGTTAAGCCCATAGGTTACACTTACCATTAATTTTCTCATGGTGGCCTCCCGCAATTTTTGCCAAGTTTCGAATATGTCGTGGGAACGGTAGCTACTCCAAAATATGGATGGTTTGAACAATGTGATCGTTGATGATAAACCGTTCTTTCTCTGTTAACGTGCCGCTCTGAATACCTAAGTTGTGCATTTATCCTTTATTCGCCTGATATTGCTTCGGCTGGGTATTTATCTTTTTTCGTGTACTGCTTCATTTCTTCTGAAGATGTACCGAGTTGTTTACTTAAGGTTAGAGTCCACATTCGTGAGACGATATTAGGTTCAGTTGGTGTGATAAACTCTGCTCCCAAATTAAGCTGAGCTAAAAATTAAAAATATTGATTCAACTGTTCACAATTTTCTATTAGTTGCTTTCACCATCCAACTGGATACGCTTGCACCAAAGACTTCAATTTCGTAATTTCTTCCTCACGTTTAAGAAGCTTGAAGCGTATTCTTACTTCGTGGATCCGGTTATAAATCGCTTCCAGTTTTGTTGCTTTTTTGACCACACCTTCGGGTGTCGTGATTTTTCCACAGTTATGTAGCCAACTCGCCATTTTCAACTCTTGCCACTCTTTTTGAATTAAGAAAAAAGTGGTCAAAAGGCGGTAAGGTAGATTCTTGAGCTGCGCGAGTTAACCACTCGGCTAAGATTGGAACACGTTGGAACTGGTTTCTGTATAAAGGGATTTTTTGTCTAATAATCCTGCAATAAATTTGATGAATTGGTTAAGGAGTCATGTATGGTTTATGGTGTGCACGACATGGAAATTTGATTCGATAGGGACAGCAAGGAGTGCCTTGAAAAGACATTTATTGCCAGAGTTTGTGTGCTATCCCGTCAGTAGCCTTGATTCATACCATGTACAACGTTGATTTGATGAATTTAGTTGACTTAGGCTGGCGCTGCCAACCGTAACCTTGATGTGCTTCGTTCTATTTTTAAGTATGCTGTTCAGCAGCGTCTTGTATGGAGAATCCTTGTGATGGCATTAAGCAAAACCGTAAAAAATAGCTTAATCACACATCTTAAGTATGGAAGAGCCAAAGCAGCTTAAAATCGTTTTAAGGTGCTAAAATTGCTCCTTTTAATGGGTTGTCTAATTTAAGAGGTGACGGGGCTGAGATGGTCTTTTGTCAAAAATGATGAATGGCACCGCAGTTGTTAGGTCATAAGCGTATTCCGTCAACGCTTCGTTTGCCCATGTGAATGATGCGCAAGTATCGCTATCTTCTGAGGCGATAGGGGAAGTCATTCGTGGAATATTATCAGGTCAGTTTATGAGTAAACCTAAAAATCGAAAAGTGAGAGCATCCAAACCTAAACAGACGAGCTCCCAAGCGCAGAGGAAGACTTATCAAAGCAATGCCAACACGTACTGATGAGGAAGTTGAACGGTTTAGGTATCTGTGTTGATATTAGGATGTTAATTGAGTCGATTCTCGGGCGATAACTCACTCTAGTAAGGGCTAATTTTCAAAGTGATAGACGCAGAAGTGTCTTAATATTAACCAACAATAGTCTGGTAAGTGTGTTACCTTGGTTTTTATCCCTACCGCTTAGTAGGGACTTCTTTTCTTTTCCGAACTCGCATCTCGGCACTCCTTAGTTGCCCTCCTAAGCCTCACCGCAGGCTTTAATTATGTCCATTTCAACCCAAAAGTTAAGAAACATCTTCAAATTCACTAGAATTGAAAATTTCAAAACCAACTACAATGTAACTCATATTGCTCCTTGCCTACCACTTGCTCAGAAAGTGAAACCTGTCATCCCTTCGGCAATTATATATTGCGAAGGTAATTTCGGTGAAATTGATGGTAAAACCGCTAATGGGCTAGTGAGGCATTCATTAAGCTATCGTATTCTATCGGTTATTGATAGTGTATCTGCCGGCTTAGATGCTGGAGAAGTACTTGATAACAAAGCCAATGGAATACCGATCCTTGCCAATGCTGAAGAAGCTATCATTCACGCGGAAAGCATTCCCGATTACTTCATTTTTGGCATTGCGCCATCAAGTGGTTTTTTATCTGACTTAGATAAAAGCATCATTTTAAATGCCATGTCACTAGGAATGAACATCGTAAATGGCTTGCATGAATTCCTAACTGATGATCCTCTATTTTTAGAAGCTAGCTTAAAGAATAACGTTCGAATATTCGATACTCGCAAACCCAAAAGTAAAGGCGATCTGAAAACGTTTAGCGGCAAAATACACAACGTTAAATGTCCGAGAATTGCTGTAATGGGGACGGATTGCGCGCTAGGAAAACGAACAACAGCAACAATATTGGCGAATGAACTGACTAGAAAAGGCCTTAACGTCGTTCTGATTGCCACTGGTCAAACAGGTATTATGCAAGGCGCACAATACTGCGTTGCACTCGATGCTGTCCCTTCACAATTTTGTGCCGGTGAGTTGGAATCTGTCATTGTACAGGCCTATGAAAAAGAAAATCCGGACCTGATTATTATTGAAGGGCAAGGAGCCTTGAGTCATCCTGCGTTTTCAACCAGCGCATTTATCTTACGTGGCAGTTGTCCAGCGGGTGTGATATTGCAACATGCTCCTAAACGTTTATATCGTAGTGATTTTCCTGATTGCCCAATGCCTTCGATTGCTTCAGAAATCAATCTTATCGAAACGTTTTCTAATACCGATGTTATTGGACTAACACTGAATCATGAAGATATGTCTTTAGATGAAACCTGTCGTGCGATAGACAGCTACACTACCGAATTTGGTATACCGGTTACTGATGCATTATCACAGCCTGTCGAACATCTACTGCACATCGTAACGTCAGCCTTCCCTATGATAGCAAGAAAACTGGCCGCAAAAGGGTGAACTGCCCTAGATTAGACATTGATTGTGGGAAGATTCACCATAACGCTCAGTACCTGATCACTCAGCTCTCACTAAAAAATATATCCGTTACACCTGTAACAAAAGTCTTCCTCGGCCACCCTATCATCGCACAAGTTCTTATTGATGCTGGCGCAACAATGTTAGCCGATTCAAGAATGGAAAACCTTCAAAAGATGACTGAATCAGGCATTGCTATCCCTAAAATGCTGATACGTACGCCCATGCTAAGTCAAGTGGCGAGTGTAATAAAATACAGTGATATGAGTTTAAATTCTGAAGTTGAAGTAATTCAGAGGCTTTCACATGCAGCGGAACAACAAAATTGCCGTCACGGTATCATTATTATGGTTGAGCTTGGCGATCTCAGAGAAGGTGTGATGCCGAATCGCGTGATTGATTTTATCCGAGAGATTATTTCTTTACCGAACATCACGATAAAAGGAATTGGTGCGAATTTAGCCTGTCGGTATGGCGTCGCTCCAAATGAACAAAATATGAATATTCTTTCTGATCTTGCCGATGGAATTGAAGCTACATTTGGGGTCAATCTAGAAATTATTTCAGGGGGTAATTCTGCTTCAGTTAACTGGGCTCTTCAGAGAACAGGCTTAACTCGAGTCAATAACCTTCGTATAGGAGAAGCAATTTTTTTAGGCTGTGAGCCTTTAGAGCACGAAAATATCAAAGGCTTACATACGGATGCGGTTTCTTTGACCGCTGAAGTGATTGAATCCAAGATTAAACCGACTTTGCCTTGGGGAAGTCGGGGGTTAAATGCTTTTGGTGAAAAAGAAAACCTTCAAGATAGAGGGGAGGTATCACAAGCTATTCTGGCATTAGGCCGCCAAGATGTTTGTGTCAGCGGGCTTAAGGCTCCGAATGGGATTAAGATCATGTCTTCAACTAGCGATCACTTTGTCCTTGAATCCTCACAGAAACCACTACTTGTAGGGGAAAAAGTCACATTCAGTTTAGATTACAGTGCGCTCTTATCTTCTATGTCTTCACGTTATATCCATAAATATTTTAAGGCACCTAAAGGGAGAAGAAGCGCATAATGCTACGAACAACAGTAATTTTCTTCGTCAGTGTCATGCTTAACGGTTGTCAGATAAGCCCAATAAAATCTAATGGGCTTGCCGATTATAGAGCGACGGTTATCTCAAGCCAACTGCCACAAGAGTTAGGCTCAATCACACTCGTAAATGCTCAGTCAGAGGGCAATAGTGTCACTCTTATTTTCGTAAAAAAGAAAACTTTGAATATGGACAGCTTAGTAGAAAAAGTCGCCGTTAGTTTTTGTGACAACATCGAAATAAGACCACTATTAGAGAGGGGGGTCTCTTATCGAATCATTACCTTAGGCAAAAATGATAACGTAGAAAGCCTTAACGTCATTTCTCTAGCTAAGTGCTCTAATTGAATGCTCAGCAGTCGAATGGATAAAAGCCAATACGAGTTGTTCAATGTACTAAATGACACTATTTTATTAAGGTTTGACCGCCTTACGCCTTGGGAAAAAAACTTTATCACGGACCTACACCACAAAGCTTTAACTAAGCAGCTCATTTCAACGAAACAAGAACAACTTGTCTTAAAAATTTCAATGAAAGCCTACAAATCAAAGAAGAAAATCGAACATTCCAACTTTTAATTTAAGCCTGTATATACTTAATCGGTTGTTGCTTTCGCATTTGGCTTGGAAAAGAAAATTGCTGGCTGTTGGAAGTCATCAAAATCCATTTCATGAGACTCTGTTGAGTTCTTGTCTTTTTCTCAAATTGAACTTCAAGGTCTGTTTTTCTCTGAATCTGCTTAACACGGCTAAATATCCTATTTTGCGAAGAGACCTCGCAACCCCGGAAGTAGAGAAAATCACTCGATCTTAGTTTGTTATCAAGAATGGCTCAGTTAAGTAACGCAAGCTACATCCAACTACTATCAATCTCTAGTTTGGTTTTGATCCGCCAAATCTCTTCAAGCCGAAAGGAAATGTCGGATAGACGGCACCTGTTACCAGGTGCCACCCTCCTCAGAACCGTGTGCAACTTTCACTGCATACGGCTCAAGCCTCCACAAAGGCACAGTGAAGCACCCAGTAATTAAATCGTTATAGGACTAGAGCGAGACCAAAAGTTGATCGCAACATTAGCTCTTCGTGTTAATTACCTTTGCGATACGCACTTGAAGCTTTAATACCTCGCCAATGAGCACTCAGTAATTGAGAGACCACGGTTCGTTGTAAGAAGATGCACTAATTTCATTCGAAATCATCATTTGCTTTTCTTCTTCAATAAAGTTCTTCAAACTCTTTCGCAACGGGAGACCAGTTAGAAGTCAGCTCGCTTTCGCGCCAGATAAAAATCTGTATCCACTTCATTACAAAGCGGCATTTGCTTTCTCTAACCTCCTTTACCTGCATACCTATCGGCCACCTTCACAGGTAGCTTTCCCATAGGGAGGTATACAGGCTTACCCTGTTCCGTATGTCGCGTAAAAATGTCAACTTAGATGCCCACAATGGTGCGGAGAGTACAATGACCACGAAAGAGCATTGTCCAATCTCTTTCCGACTCTCGTTGCCTTTTGGCTACAGCGTATTAACCACTTCCGCTGTTTCATCACATAACGCGCCTTAAATGGATTCACATTACATTCATCATATTGACTCCCTAGCACTCACCCGATTTTGAGGTTATCAGGAGGAACATCCTCTCACGATTTTGCTCCCGCACAGCCTAACGACCAAGCTTCGTTACGTTGTCAGAGCCGCTGCTTTATTCAGGCTCTTAGGGTCATCTGGTGATACAGATGGTTCACTCTGCGTGGTGAACAACGCTTCATACGACTTCAGGTCGCACGGACAATTATGAGTTAGATAAATTGCAGTACAAATAAAAAGAGGTCTCCTTTACCTGTATTAGTTCCTATTAGCTCTGATAGGTCCCGAGGCGATAAGTGGGGGGACGTAAAGCAAACAGAACCAGCGTGGTAGGTCACGTCGATTCAGTGATTTAGTTATTACTACCACTGCGTTAATGGTGAAACGAGTCTTCTCTATGCCATTGAGATCGCTGCAAGGGTCTATCGATTCAATATTTAGGCTAGCTTCATGTTCCGTTGAGCTGCCCACATAACAAAAGTATCATTCGCCATGCAAAAGAGGTAGATATCTCATCTAAAACAAAAGCAAGAGGCGCAATGCTGTGCCTAGCCATTGAGTAGAGAGGCATCAAGGTTTATGGTGAAGGTAAGTAGGAAGTAAAAAACCTTGTTCAGATGGGAAGCTTAGAGTATGGCGAAAGTTACACTTAGCGGTCGATACCAAGACGCCGGAAATCCTTGCTGCTGAGTTAAGTTTATCTAATGTTACCGGTGGAGAAGTGCTCCCGAACTTACTCAAATAAACACGCCGAAGTCTCATAGAGGTATCTGGCGATGGCGCTATGACACGAGGTCTTGTTACTATGCAATTCAGATTAAACTCGCGTTTGAGCTCATCCCCCTCCCGAAATCTCGCGGCTGGTTGCCCGGAGGTGTCCGGTTCCAATAAGTATTGGAAACAGCGGTCTGGTTATCACAAACGTTTACTTTCATAAACTTAGACATGCTCAAAGCGCTGTAGAAGCTTGGGATGCCTGAAACCTGTCGTATTGATTAAAAAGCATATCAAACGGTGAAAAATGGTCTCTCAACTGAATTACGCGACAAAGCGGCCGTGCTTTATTGTCTTCTATTTCACCCATCCTTCCAAAGCGCATCAAATTCTTGGGCTTCAAGGATGTCTTCAATGCGGCGACGAACTTTGGTCTGCTGCTTTAATTTTTCTGGCACGGTTTTACTTGGATATGGTAAGGCGTGGTTGGGTTTAAGCGGTATTTCCATGCGCTGATGGGCTGGTACGGTTCTTTTGTCCATGAGGTGTTCTCCTTATTATGAATCAATCCCACTATTTTAATATTTTGGCTGATGTCGTTCTCTTCAAGTTCATTCTGGGTGCGTGCTTGACGGGGCCAGAATGAACTTGAGGTGTAATGTATTTGGCGATGTGGTCAATTTCTTTTTTAACGACTTTGCTTTGAGTGGACGTTTTCAAAACAAGGTCTTCTGGATGTCTTGGAACCAATCCAAATTCAATTGAACTTCTGCGAGTCGCTTTTTGAGGATAAGGGTTTGACGAGCGTTTAATTGCGGTTGTTTCAAGGTTCGTTCGTAATATTGACATACCGTGAGGGTGGTTTTGATGCTGAGGTCTATCTCACGGCTTAATTCTGTTGGTGCGAGAGAATGATTCATCAATTTTATACAAAACGAATCTCTATGCTGACAGGTGGCCACCGGTGTCGATAGCCAGTTAATTAGCGCTTGTTTACCAAGTTCGGTGATAGTGAAAGCGTTGCCTTTTGAAGCACAGTTCGCATGCGCTTCTATCCATCTTTCTTTGTGCAATACCTTAATCTCTCGATAAGTATGCTGTAGGACGGCGCTCCAATAATGGGATTTGTTGATTTCTTTGGTGACGCTGTAACCTGAGTGGGGGTTTTCATTTAAATACGTCAATATGACGTAACGTAGTGACATCTTTTTAGTTCCTTCAATTATTACAATGCGGTCGGCTTGAATGCGCTGAGATGTTAAGTGAAACGACTTTCATCATTATTGGGGCGATTATTAACCTGACGTCTTTATGCTTCTTCTTGTCAGCTATCGCAAGAGGTTGAAGGGTAATTAATAATTAATAATTAATAATTAATAATTATCCGTTTTTTGATTTTGAGTTGTTGATAGGCTTTGTGGTAACCATACCGCTCTTTCCAATATTTATTTGAGCCGTATAACTTCTAGCTGCCCATTGCGAGATTTCTAGGATGGCCACGCTCCCAGAAGGCTGCCCCTTCTCTTGGGGGGAATAAGCGCAACGGCTCGCTTAATCTTAATAGCAGCGTGACACGATCTCGTGTCGTAAGCGCCATCACCAGATACCTCAAGGGTGCTTTGACGTGTTTGTTTCAGTAAGTTCGGAAGAACTTCGCCATAAACCTTAAGGCCAGTAGCATCAATGGCTAGGTACTGTATTGCTCCTCTCGTTTTAGTCTTAAATGAGACCTCAACTTGCTTTGTTCTACGACTGATGCAAGTGTAATGCGGACAACTTAATGGAACATGGGCAAGTCTAAATATCGAGTCGATAAATCCTTGTAGCGCTCTCAGTGGCCGCGTTTCACCATGAGCGCTGTCGTGAGAGCTAAATCACTAAACCGACGTGGTCTCCCGCGCTTATTCGGTTTGCTTTGCGCCCACCTGCTTATCGTCTCTTCATCAATCCATGAGGCTAAGAAGGAGAGTGAATGTAGTTGCTCAGATCATAGGTTGCTGACTTATTTCCATTGAGTTGCGCAAAAAACCGAGGGGAATAAATTAAATCATAAATTAATTGTTTAATTGATGGGTTTTAAGCATTTTATCAAGATGACTACAGTCGTCACATTTATTTTAGTCATTATTATAGTTTCAAAGGATATTTGAGTGGAAACTCCAACTAGTTATATTTGTATTGTTATCGTTGTTCTGGGTCGCGCCTTAAGAGATGACTGCAAAGGTATATTTTTCAGACGTAATAAATTGTTTATTCATTTGCAGATAAATTTGGATAAATAGTTATCTTCCCTCATTAAAAAACGGAATTTAAGCGTTATTCTTTGATTTTTATAAACTCGAATCTAGCATGAAAACTTTAATTTATGAGGATACATTCATCATGCAATATGGACAATCAAGGATTGACGCTGCTTTTCAGAATTTTATAGACAGTTTAACTCAAGCAGATATTTGTAAGCTTCAATCCCAATTTTCAAAAAAGCCTCTGGTTTGCATCGCCGATATACTGCCAGAAAATTTGTGGCTTGAATTGAGTGAGGAAGCATCAAACTTAGTGGAACATTATGGCAAGCGAAAAAGTTTGGTTGTCAAAGAAACTTCGGATACCGAACGTAACATGATCACAGTAGGAAATACCATCTGCCGTGAAAATTCGCCTTTAATTGCCGCCATTTATGATTCTAGACCATTCCGACGCTTTCTCTCACATATAGCTGGTGAAATCGTTCACCAATGCCCAATTGAAGATGAGCAAATTGCAATCTCATTACTTGAGCGGAAAGGTGATACTCATGGGTGGCATTGGGACGATTTCAGTTTCGGTCTTGTTTGGTTAATTGATATTCCGGACGCGTCGTGTGGTGGGTTCACGCAATGTATTCATAATACTAAGTGGGATAAAAAAAATCCCGCGGTTTATGACGTCATTACTAATAATGCCATTGAGTCTTATCATTTCAACAAGGGCGGTTTTTATTTTTTCAAATCCGGAACGACATTACACAGAGTGCACCCTCTGACAAAAGATTCACGTCGATTGATCGTTAATATGGATTGGGCTTCAACGAGTGATCTTGAAAGAGAGCTGTCCATTGAGACAACTCTAGATATCTATAGTTAGGGACGACATTATGAAGCACAGTAACAGATCACGTCACACTATTATCAAGGAGCTCGCCACTTACATTTCGGGTGGAGCAAATTCACCAGGGCGAAAATTCTCTGAAGTAACCACGCCAATGATCATAGCTGATAAAGCGAGTGGTTCATATATTTGGGATTCTGAGGGTACTCGTTATGTCGATTTTATAATGGGGTTAGGTCCCTGTTTGCTGGGTCACTCACCCGATTGTGTGGTTGACGCGATCAAAGAGCAGGCATCTAGGGGATTGGTACTTGGCTTAACTCATAGGAGTGAAGCTGAGCTTTCAAAGATAATAGTTAACTCTTCAAAGCACATAGACAAAGTTCGTTTCACCTGCAGCGGTACTGAGGCTGTAATGACTGCCCTACGTATAGCTAGGGGGATTACACAGAAACAAATAGTGGTGAAGTTTTCCGGTGGGTACCACGGTCATTGTGACACTATATTAAGTGGTGCTAATAAGAAGGAAATTTCTGATAATTTCGGCACGGACGGCATACATTCAAGTTTCAAAAACGCCACAATTACTTGTCGATATAATGATATAGAGCAGATTAAATCGATTTTTAGCCAGTACAGTGATGAAATCGCTGCAGTGATCATTGAGCCCGTTGCCACTAATATGGGGTTAGTGCCAGCGCAAATAGAGTTCTTAAAAACACTGAGAGTATTATGTTCTAAACAAAATTCACTGCTGATTTTTGATGAAGTTGTCTCTGGATACCGATTTGGGTTTGGTCCGGTTTCAAATGAGTTGGGAATTTATCCAGACCTTACAACATTTGGCAAAATAATAGGTGGTGGTCTAGCAATTGGCGCATATGGCGGCTCAGATTCTGTTATGGCGCAAGTTAGTAATGAAGGTGGTGTATTCCAAGGTGGGACCTTCGCTGGGAATCCACTGACAATGACCGCAGGGATTAGTACGTTACGCTCATTAGAAGATGGAAGTGTCTATGAAGGACTTGACGCGATTACTGACGTTTTTACAAGAGAGTTGAGTTACAAATTTAAAGAGTACGGTATCAACTTCAATGTTGTAAAGAAAGGACCATTGGTTAGCTTAATACTTGTTGAGTCGTTGACTAATCTCACCTCTTTGGATGACGTCCAGAAGCAAGATCAAACCATTTTTTCCTCGCTACATCAAAAACTCTGTGAGCAGGGCTATTTAATTCCACCAACGATAGAAGAGCCACTGTTCTTCTGTAGTCAACACACGGAGCAGCAAATACTTGAGTTAGCTCAATTAATAGCCTTTCATTTAAACACCATATGCCACGAGTAAGTTATGTCATCTAATATTGTATTAAAAAAAATACTACATCAATCTCAACTCTCCCCTGATGCTGTAGCGATTAAACAAGGTAGTAAAAGCATACGTTACGTTGATTTAATATGCCATGCTCAGGAATTGTCAAGTGAGTTACTAGAAGCTGGTCTTTCCCCAAGAACTATTGTGCCTATTATTTCACAAGGGGGAATTGACTATGTTATTTCATTGTTGGCGGTTTGGATGACCGGTGGTGCTTTTGTTCCCTTAGATGTAGATACCCCGAAGGCCAGAATGGCCAAAATGTTAAAGACTATTGATTCCGAGATAGTTATAGCTACTACCAAGCAATATGCCTGTCAGACGAGTATATATTACGACCATACTGTAAATTTGCCAACCCAGAATATTACGTTTGAATTACCTGAACCTGGAGCTATCTCGTATGGTTTTTTTACATCAGGAACCACTGGCGAGCCAAAGTGCTGCCTAAATCAGCATGCAGGGTTAGCCAACCGGTTTGACGTCATGTCCAAAGCTTTTCAACTTGAGCTGGGTGATGCAGTTTTACAAAATAGCAAACATACTTTTGATTCATCACTTTGGCAATTGTTGTGGCCGTTAACGACTGGTGGCAAAGTAGTTATTCCAATGCGAGAAGGGATTCTTGATATACAAGCAACATTGGATACTATCAGGGAAGAGCAGATTGTAATGGCAGACTTTGTCCCTTCTGTTTTAGGGGTTTATCTACAGTATATGGCTTCTAGGGCCAGAGGGAGTGACTACTTTAAGTCTTTTAGGAATATTCTTGTTGGGGGAGAAGAGGTATCTCTCAAGTTGATAAAAACTATTAGGTTATTGTGTCCATGGATCCAAGTCACTAATACATATGGACCAACAGAAGCTTCCATTGGCTTCGTGTTTCATCACTTTAACGGGAACGAGGAGAATAGTGTTCCACTGGGTCTTCCTATAGCCAACACTAGTTATGTAGTGCTGGACGACCAACTCAACGAAATAAATAAACCAGGTGTCTTGGGACAAATTGCTGTGTTAGGTGTTGGTTTAGGGCTCGGTTATCTTGGTCTTCCAGAATTAACAACTCTCAAGTTTAGAAGTATTAGGCGTAGTTCAGGCGATTATGAACCCTGTTATCTAACGGGTGATATAGGAAGCCTTGAGAATGGGGTCTTATTTTTCCATGGGAGAGAAGATAGCCAGGTCCAATTGAATGGAGTTCGTCTTGAGTTGACAGAAATTGAAATGGCGCTCGAGGCTATTCCAAGCATTTCATGCGCTAAAGTCGCCGTAGATGAAAATGCTAACTCTAAACAAATTTTGGCGGTGGTAACTGGGAGTTCGGCCGTAGATGAAAAAGATGTACGCCAAACGTTGTCTGAAAGTTTACCTTCGGAGTTCATACCCCAAAGAATAGTAAAAGTAGATGATTTTCCAAGAAACAACAACGGAAAGATCGAGAGAGCCAGTCTTCTGAAGCTTTTCAAGGACACTGAAGCAGAGTGCAGCCTTATCCCCGAACTTGTTAATATTCTGTCCAACTATTGTGTCTCTTCTGACATCGCGCCAGAAAAGAGTTTTGAGGAACTAGGGATTGATTCAATCAATCTGCTCTGCATAGCCATAGATATTGAAAAACAGCTAGGGAAAAGGATCTCATCTAAAGACATAGCCAGTATATTAACGATTAGTGAATTGGAATCTTCGGTTACCAGTAGCTCGACTAAAGAATTCAGGACCAATATTGAAATGTATTCAGGACCAGTTAGTCACCTATCATTTACTGAATCCGTTTTTATTTCTGGAGCAAGTGGTTATTTCGGGGTTCATTTATTATGTGAATTGCTCGTAGAGAGTAGTCATAAAGCAACTTGTTTGGTGAGAGCAAGTTCTGACGAAAACGCAAAGTTAAGGTTAATTGATTGTGCAAAACAGTACAAAATTGAGAATCAAATTGATTGGAAGCGTGTAACAGTCGTAGCTGGTGATATCACGCAAGATAAGATGGGATTATCTTCGGAAAGGTATGATCAGTTGGCTCTTCATACTTCTCATATTCTTCATACGGCGGCAGTCGTTAACTTAAACAAGAGCTCAGAAGCATTACGTTTAACTAACGCAGAAGGTGTAACAGAAGTATGCAAATTTGCTCTTCGTGCAAACGCACGTAAATTTCACTACGTGTCGAGTCTGGCTGTTGAAAAATTGATAAACAATAATTCGAGCGCTGAAGTGAGTGGGTACGCCCAGACTAAGTTTGAAGGAGAAAAGCGAGTCACAGAACTCACTAAGTTTAATATAGAAGTATCGATTTCGAGAGTAGGGGAATTGATGCCATCAGACAAATATAAAGTGCCGAATAGCAATTCTTTATTAGTTTCCTCTTTACGTGTCTTTAAGTCGCTAAACCAACTTGTTATCAACCATGGTAATGTATCTTATACGCCAATCGATGTAGCTTGCTCGGCGATAGTCTCAATCTTTAATTCTAAATTAGAGATTTCTTATCCCCCCCAAATATTGGCTCTTTATCCTAGTAAAAAAGTCGATTTTAGGTATCTGCTTGAGAGCCTTCTTCCAAGTCAGGTTTCTATACAATACAAAGAACCCCAAAATATTATTGATCAGATAATCACAAAATCATCGGTTTCAACCTTGGAGAAACACGATATTTTGATTCTTGATGCGTTGATGAGTGCCAACGAAAACGAACAGTGGCACCTGTTCGATAAATCTAGTGAGCACTTAGAACCGAGAAAATCAGCGCATTATTGGCCACTTATTGATAATGATTATTTACATCGAAACTTAAAGGAAATCTGATAATGATAATTGAATACACCTGTAATACTCTTCCTGAACGTCAGGATGTCTTTGAACTTTATCAATCTGTAGGTTGGAGTTCGGCACATAAACTTGATGAACTTATGCTCGCCCTTAATGGGGCTCACACACTGTACTGCGCCTACTCAGAAGGACGCTTGGTCGGTCTAGTAAAAACTATTTCCGATGGCTATTTAGTTGTGTACGTGAGCCATTTGTTAGTACTTCCAGAGTATCAATCGAAAGGTATTGCCAGTGAATTGATGAGCAAGACCATGAAAAAATACCAACACTTCCATCAAAAAGTTTTACTTGGTGATAATCAAGCATTTAGATTCTACGAGAAGTTTGGCTTTCATGTTGCAGATATTAAACCTATGTGGGTTTACGTAGGCACAGACCATTAAAAGGCAATGGCATGGACATTACCACAATCTTATTATTTACAGCTTCAATTACGCTACTATCAATAGTACCTGGTCCAAGTGTGTTGCTAGTGATGATTCAAAGTATGGGGGTCGGGCTTAAGTCGGGTTTAATAACGACCTTAGGAATTGTCATAGGTGCTATGTTATTTTTTAGCATTGCATATTTTAGCATCAATACGGCACTTGCTCAGAACGGCGTCCAAGGAATCTATCACTTCGTACAATTTGTTAGTGCCATATACTTAGGGTGGATAGGCTATAGTCTAATTATTGCGGCTTCTCCTCATTTAAGTGAAACCGATATCTCAACGTCTGATTTCTCAACAAAGGAATTTTTTGCCGGGCTATCTATAGCTATGGGGAACCCAAAAACTATCCTTTTTTATGCTTCTATCTTACCTAGTTTTGTTGACCTTACGAATAGTAATATCAGTGATTATATGATCTGTTTGGGGATTGTCGGTATTTCGACGGCACTAGTGCTTTCGATGTATGCTGTCATTGGTTACTGGATGCGGGCACATATAGTGTCAAGATACATTGAACAGTGGGGCAATAAAATTGCAGGATTTTTCTTTGTTTTAATGAGCCTTTACCTTATCTATCTTTTTTCGACGAGTCTATAAATTGGGGAAGCGTAACTGTTTGTAGAGTCTTTTCTTTCACAAAAATTTGGTGAGGGAAAAGTTGTCTTACCTTCATATGAATAAGTGTTTTCCTATTTGATAAGGGTGCTCTACACTTGTCAGACTGACTGGTTTGCTAAGTGACAAGAAATTACTGGACTTAGATATTCAAGTGCACTGTGCCTTCTTGTTCGGTAATAATTAACCTCGATGTATTCGAAGAGTGCTTGGCGCAGATCTTCTCTCGTCATTATCGGCTCGTATTGGACGTTCTATTTTCATTAAGTGGAAAAACTGGCGTTGACGCCCCTATATCAACACTTACGTCATAACTGAAAGGTCTTTGAATGTAATTGGGTAAAGTTAACGAACTATATAATGTTTCAAACACCTTTGTATTTCCTTTATTGAAAGCCCTTTCCGCTTTACTACATATAATCTTGTTTTTGACTAATATTGTTCTAGCTGCATTTTCAACCGCAAGCTCTTTCTCACTTAACTCAGAGTCAAAAACTCTTGGTGTGGCTCATGCTTTTTCCTTGAATTAGTAAAGATGATAATTTTTCAATATAAATAAAACATAAATTATTTAAATGTTCTTATTGATTGATTGAAATAGTCTATTGTCAGTTTTACCAATTTTTTAATTCCATCAAAATTTTCAAAAAATCATATTTTAGGCGGGGGAATGGACAATGAAGTTTAAAATAAGCACTATTGGACTATCAATCGGAGCGGTATTATTTGCCAATAGTGCTAACTCTTTCTATTTTATTTTGGATGAGGGGGAAGCATGTAAAACTACAACTCTTGAAAAAGAGGTTGATGATTTTCAAGAGGACATCTCACCGATATCAGAAAAAGAAACTCCCATTGGCCAAAAGATTACTAATGAAGAAATTGGTGAGGTTATACCAGAATTTGAAACCGGAGCAATGGAGTTGGCAGAGAAAATTGGTGGAGCTATTGGCGTTGTAAGTGGTGGATTAGAATTGCTTGACGGCATAGAAAATAAAAATGCTGATGAAATCACTGGTGGTGCCGTTCTTTTGGGCTCCTACATAGCCCCGGAAATTGCAGGGGAAGTTATCGGCTCAATTTTCTCCGAGTCAATTGCGGAAGCTATAAACCCAGTTATAGGTGTTCTCATCGCTGAAGGGATTGCAATTTATGGTGATATAAAAATGGCTGGGGTCATCAACAAGATGGAAGAGTCCGATCGCACTTTGATGGGTGTCTACTCAAAAGCAATTGATAAAACAGACGCATCACTACTAAAGCTTAAAAAAATAATCCGAGGTGATAATGATGAGATTTATAATTATGAATATAAACATTTTGGAGAATTAACAGTTGAATTATATAAAAACAGTTTCCACAAATTAGCATATAGATTGATTAATGATAATTACTCTAATAGAGTAGATAAATATTTCAAAGATAACACAGTATCCACCCCAATAACCACGCAATTCGTTTCAAGTGAATTACCAGTAACTATTAGCCACCTAATCGGATTAAAGGAAAATTTAAAATACTGGTATTCAACCTCATTGACAGGGAAGAAATACATAAGCAGTTTCGGACATGTCCCATTAAATAATGCAAATTTCCATCCATCATATGAAGGCACAAACAGCATCCGATTTTCAAAATCGATAAAAAATGTTGCAATACCAAATATGCGTTGGTTGAATGATGTATTTTTCCCAGTTTTAGAGAGGACAGTAGATGTAATATATGACAATAGCGATCATCTTGTTGTTGAATTCAAAGATATGCTTACAGATACAAAATTTATCCATAGTCTTCAGGAATCAATGATAGCCCCATATAATGATGTTCTAAAAAAATACTATTCTTGGTTATATTTTGGGCATCATATTTTGAAAAACCTTGATTATTCAGAGGTAAAGATTGAAGAAGGTTTTCTTATTTTTATATCGATATTTATGCCAATTGAAAGCTCAATAATTCAAGGCTCTGTCATGAATGATATTAAATCCAAAATTGATGTTGCTCCATTTATTTTTGCCATAACAAAGTCACTAATTAGCCAAGGCGTCGATGTGACTGATGAGACCAAGTTTACAAAATTAATTAATGATGCATATTCGAAAATTGGAGAGGAACATTCCACCCTTAAAAACAAAATTATGAGTTCTTATCATGCAGCTAAAGACCTGGTTAATACTAAATTAGTAGATAAATCAGAAATTTCATTAAAGCCAATCAGTCAAGAAAAATTAAATTCGCTTATTGAGAAAATCGATAAACATGTGGCTGATGGAAGCCTAAAGAAAAAGGTAGATGTTGCATTAAATGATGCTGTTTCATTAATGAGTCTACAAGGTGGTGATAACTATGAGACATCATTACGATTCATTGATTATGCTCAAATGACTAGCTCTATTCAAAATAGTTACTTTAACGTTGTGGGCGCATTAATCGATAATTACGTGAAGAAGCTACAAAAGTTAAGTGATTGGGAAAATGAAGCCGCTGCTGTAATCTTGAGCGATTTACGTGACGACCTGGTTGCGCTAAATAAAAACAGTAAACTCGTAAATTACTCTTCTCAAGAAGTACATAAATATTCAAGCGGAAACTTTGATTGGCTAGCGTTTAACTCAACTCCTTTTTTAGATGAAGATAATAATAAAATAATTAGGTACCTTGATGACACTATCAATTTATGGGTTCCTGTTTCTCAAACAGGACCACCCATGCGCCTGCATCACGCCAATTAGGTCGAATATTGTGATGGGAGCAGGGAAAAAGTATCTTAGATAAAGTTTTAAAAATGATTTTTTTGAGTTGATTAACTAAAAATCAAGACTATAGGAAGAGGCACTAGTTTAATTAAATCAAAGGATAATCCATTTTGATGTCTAACGTTCGAGCGACCTAAGGTTAAGAGCAAGCGTATTTCTCTTGCGTCATGTTATCCAGACAACATTGTAAATACTAATGTGGTTCTTAAAGGTGCAGTGCTAAACAGATAGAAGTGTGGTGAGAGATTTTAAGTCAAATAATCCGAACGTTAGGTGAATATCCGCTTTTGTAGTTTCTGATGTTATTGAGGGGAATTACAATGGGTTGGCTTCTCCTTTCCCCGGATTACCATAGACCAATTACTCCTTGAAGAGGTGAATCATGATGGGAAGAAAATATAAAATTAAATATCTTATAAATACATTTTTGATATTGCTACTCTCTGCAATTTCATTTAGCTCGATGTCTGGGAGTCTTGAAATTGATGTAACTAAAATAAATCCAAGTGAATTAGACTCGATCAGGCCGAAAATAATAATTCAAAATGGGGAGGCAAGGCTTTCAAAAGTCGGTTTCTCTACTGAAAAGTTAGTTTTAGATAAACCCTTGGAACATTCAGAAGCTAGGAAAAAGCTATATGAGAATGTAAAAAGTATGCTTGAAAAGAACAAAAATATTTTGGCTGATATTGAGGAAGGTAAAATACCATTTCCAAATGAAAGTACTAAAAGTAGCGTAACAGAGGCTTTGCAGTTCAATGACGATTTTTTAGAAAGTGCCTCTGATACCTTGGGCTCAGATGTAATAGATTCTAATAAATTATACTTTTCAACTTCATATAAAGGTGAAAATGTAGTGATTAGTGAGGTTAAGGATTGGACTGCATTAGAAAAAAGAAGCATATCTCAAGTGATGTCAGACCCCGATAACATTGTTAACACTAGGCTTAATAGACCGGGAGCGGTTAAAAGAGCGAGTGTTGAAAATGGTAGGGAGATAATTCGAGATTTAAAGAAAGGCGGAGGTGAAATAAAGAAGGTTACTGCTTTTATGATCTCGGATGTTCTTGAGACTAATTATCGAAGGATGGGTTTTTCAACACCTAACTGCTTTTAGTTAGGCATTACATGGCGCAAGAGGTCGCTAAAGCCAAACTGAAAGAGATAATTATGATGTCAAAGCAAGCAGCAGAAATATATAGATAACTCGCATTAAAATTGGATTTTTATGACAGAATAAAGCCCACCCATAGCACATATATATTGAATCAACTTGAAGGTGCAGGTTTGAGTACCTAAAAATTATCATTAATCTGAGATGCCAAAGAGCCTGCGATCTCTGGAAGAGTCACAGAAAAAATTGGTCTATCGCCGCCTTGAAGTCTCGTTTAGTTTTGAAGTAAACGTTGTTTCTCGACTTCTCGTGGCTTTGTTGCAGTACTCAACCCACTTTGTCTTTTGACATCATTAAGCGACTCGGTAGCTGTCGGGCATACCAAGCTGTGTAAATCATGCCGCTAGCATCATTTCCTGTTGTTGTTTTCAAAGTCTCTACTGTGTAATTGGGGACCTAATGCAGATACGCCACTAAATTTCTCATCCTTTTAGGATTGCGAGCGTCGACAGCAAGCAGATTATCTTTGGGAGGAATGATTATATCGGCTTCAGGAAATTTGCTCGATAATGCGTCCTAGACGTCATCGGTATCGTCCATTTTATCCGCTGAAACATGGTCTGCATCTATATCAATTTTTTCACACAGTGCCCCTACGGCCCCTCATTCGGTTTATATGTGGATTTGAATGCGGGCTTCTTAAGACCTAGTTGAGATAAGCGCTTAGAAGGAGAGGTATAGTCTGGACAGGCTAGATCTGCGTCCCCCATTCTTTTTAATAGATTATCGATGAGACCTTGAAGTTGGCGTAGGGGCTGTTTGAAGACCAGTCTCAAATAATGTCACGCTCTTATTGTGCTATCAGGGTATTGGGGATGAGCCTGTTCCATCATAAGTGCGTTGCTCACTCTGCCAATTATCCATAATGTCGCCTGATAATCAGATATCAATCCGCCCTCGGTCACGCAATATAATTGGTTTGTCGGTAGGTGTGTTTTTTTGAAGTGTTGACGCCTGGATTGATTGTGTTTGTAAGGTATGATTATGAGAGTGAATACATCAAGGTATGATAAGAATATAGGAAAAGGCTCTCAACTCAAAAATTGGCGATTAAATGAGCGCTTCAACAAAGCCGCTCAAGAGCGACAAGAAAACTTTGGCACATTGAGAGCCAGAGTCCTGGGCGTTAGACGTTATTTTCAAAGAAGATTAGCAACGTTGTATTTATGCAGTAGGCTCGGTGCTGAAATTAGAATTCAAGGTTATTCTTTTTTTAATATAATTTACATTAACTTATTAACTTATTAACTTATTAATTAATTTTTTAAATGTAATCATAATTTAAAATTAATTTCTTTTGTTTAATTTTAAGATTATTAGTAATAAAATTAGGGGTTTAATAATGAAACGAGTTATATTTGACAATCATCCTTTATTATCGCAAGAAGAATTAGAAATGTTAGCTATGGTTGTAGGTGGTCGAGGAGAGGAGGGAGGGGCAAGTCGCCTAGGTCGGATTAAAAATGATCGTGATTTAGATCGAGCTGGAAGCAGGTGGAATTTGCGGCTTCGTTAGGAATAAATTTTATAGGATAATTTTGAGGTTCTCAATTTCCAGTTAGCAATTTCTCCGTAAATCCTCGCCCGCTTTTAGGGCGAGGATAGGCTTTGTTGCGTAATTAAATTTAGAGATAGAGCTACTTCGTTTCGTGTGTTTCTTAGTTAATACGACAAGCTTTAGGCATACCTAACCCAGTAAGCTTGTTCAACGCTTTTATCATCGCGTAAGTCTCACCCACCTGCGCATTGTAATTTCTTAAGCTCAATCGTCCTCCTAGTAACTGTTTAACTCGATACATCGCTGTTTCTGAGAGTGAACGTCTGTGGTATCCATACCGCTCTTTCCAATACTTATTTGAGCCGTATAACTTCTGGCAACCCACGGCGAGATTTCGAGGATGACCACGTTCCCAGAAGGCAGCCCCTTCTCTTGGGGGAATAAGCGCAACGGCTCGCTTAATCTCAATAGCAGCGTGACATGCTCTCGTGTCGTAAGCGCCATCACCAGACACCTTAAGGATACTTCGGCGTGTTTGTTTCAATAAGTTAGGGAGGACTTCTCCATCTGTAACCGTCGATAAACTTAGCTCGGCTCCAATAATTTCATGAGTGCTTGTATCAACTGCAATATGCAGCTTTCACCAGACTCTACGCTTGCCATCTGTCCCGTGTTTTTTGACTTTCCATTCACCTTCGCCATAAACCTTTAGGCCAGTCGCATCAATGGCTAGGTGCTGTATCGCTCCTTTCGTTTTTGTCTTAAATGAGACCTCAACTTGCTTTGCTCTACGACTGATGCAGGTGTAATGCGGACAGCTTAATGGAACATGGGCCAGTCTAAATATCGAGTTGATAAATCCTTG
>NZ_JBFSTC010000054.1:0-34487 GCF_041466605.1 Vibrio sp. 10N.247.310.17
GTAAGACTCGCTACACTGTGCGATCTAAACACCTTAAATGATAGGTGTTGGCTCAAGAGAGCTGCTTTAAAAATAGTTTTTTAGAAACCTAATTGCTTAGAAATCAACTTACATGAAAAAATAGCCTATAAAACAAACAGTCAAGAAAACTAGCTACGCTTTGGCTGCCTGTAAGTTTTGCCTGCAATTTGGTATGTGTCTTTTTGCTTTAATTCGAACATAGTTTCAAAGAACCAAGCTGCAAATTTGATTAAGTCATCGCCTTCATTCATCACATGTTCGATGTACTCTTGCTCTTCGCCTTGTTCATTTTCTTGAAGCGTCACGTGGTAAATACGCTTTTCGCCTTCAACTTCAGCTAGCGCAAATTGACCTGTTAGTGATCCAGCAGCCTCAGCGACTTCTGTATCCTCATTGGATTTCAATAACTCAAGTGCTTGAGGCAGGCCATCTAGTGCGCAGATAGCTTTTACCAGTACTTCAAATTCATTTTGCTGCATGTTTATTACCTATTAAATGGACGCAGGTATTGTAGAAAACCATCCATACAAATACAACGTATTAACGACTGTATGCTGAACTATAGCGAGCTAGCTGTTTAACTGGTCTGTACTTCAGCTGCTTAACTGTATTCAACTTCGGTAGCTGTGGCTTTCTTATTCATTCTCGTTGAAGACCAAAGTACTGTAGCCATGCAAGCACCAATAATCAGATAAAACACGCCGAGCTGTAGGTGAGTCGTCACCCAACTCTCGACTAGATATCCACCAAGTAAACCCGCCAAACACATCTGAATTGAACCTGACAGTGCCGACACCGCACCCGCTTTCTTCTTATGAGGTTCTAATAGCATACTGATCGATAGAGGGAAGGAGATACCTTGAGCGATAGCTAACCACGTAAATGCCCACACTAAGTTAAAGATGGATAACTCATGAGTAAGTAACCAAGTCCCTGAAGCTAAAATGATCAAAATCGCAAGACTCATCAATTGTGGTGTACTAAACCTACGATTGAGCAAGTTCAAAGCCACGCTACCAATCAGTAAGCCAGCCGAAGGGACTATCATCAACGATCCGTATTCAGCGGCTGTCAGCCCCAATTGCTCTTGCATTAAGAATGGAAACAGTGATAGCGACACCAAACTCGCCATGTAACTCATCCAATTATAACTGGCACTGGTCAACACTTGGCGATTCGTCAACAAACGGCCATAGTTCTTGACCACTTGACTGACTTCAAAGCGGCTCTTCCCGTATGGCAAAGTTTCATGAAGAACAAAGTAGCCGAGAGTGAATATCGCCAGTAAATACACAAGAACAAACAGGAACACCGCCTGCCAACCGAGGTGGAATGAGATCCAACCACCAAACACGGGCGCAATAATCGGCATGATCGAAGCGGTAACCGAAATATAAGACAGCGCTTTGGTCAGTTGAAGGCCATCATAGCTGTCGCGCAGCACACTTCGCCCAAGAACCGAGGCACTCCCCGCCCCTAGACCTTGCAACAAGCGACCAACCTCTAACGCCGTCATGTTGTCGGAAAAAACAACACAAACAACAGTACCAATCAAATAAACACCCTGACCTAACAAGAAGATAGGTCTTCTCCCCACGGCATCGGACATCGGCCCGTAAAATAGCTGAGACAAGCCAAAACCCACAAGAAACAGCGTAACGAGCAGCTGTACATCTACCTGAGTCACACTTAAGTCTGAAGCAATTAGCGGCAATGATGGTAAATAGATACTCACCCCCACCTGTCCTGTAGCAATGATCATCATTGCTAAGAGTAACGGCGTTTTTTTAAAGGTCGATTGGCTCAAAAAATTCCCTATTCGTTTGATATTTGTTCATTAGATGAGTTTACATTCAAAACCAATAATTGATAATTAGCTAAATTGGAATTTAATTAAGTCCCAACAGGAAATAGTATGGATTGGATTCTTAACGTAAAAAGTTATGTAAAAGTGGTGGAAGAAGGCAGCTTCAATGGCGCAGCGCGTAAACTCAATACCACCAGCTCAGCGATCAGCAAAAGAGTGAACTGGTTAGAAGAACGTATTGGCACTCAACTATTAAAGCGCACCACGCGCTCAATCAGCCAAACCGAAGCGGGGGCTCTCTTTTATCTGCGAGCCAAGGATCAGCTCGATAATTGGCAATCGATTATTGATGAAACCCGATCGGTTAACCAAACGCCTGCGGGCCTGCTAAAGATTGGCGCAACCATTGCTGTTGGTTCTAAGTTTCTCGTGCAATACATGGACGACTTCTTAGAAAAGTATCCAGACATTAAAGTACAGCTTATCACCACCACGCCAGGTCAATTACCTGAGCTTGGCTTGGACCTGGTGATCAGTCGTGAACTGGAACAACTCAACTCGTTAAGCTTCAAGAAAACACCACTGTTTGAACACAAAGCCAGCTTTTACGCCGCACCAAGTTACTTGGCTAAACATGGTTATCCCATCAACGAGCAAGATTTAGAACAACACAACTCCTTAATATGGGGAGAGCGCCCTACCCGTGAAGTCACACTCACCAAAGGGCAGCGCATCACTTTGAACGGTAACTTTGCGACCACCAACCCTGAGGCTTTGTTTCATGCCGCCAAGCGAGGAATGGGCGTACTGTTAACCATCAAAGCAATGATCAAAGAGGATCTTAAACAAGGGACACTGGTTCCAGTATTACCAAATATAACAGCCGACGAAGTGATGGTTTACGCGTACTACCCTAAGCTTGACTACTCACATACACGAACCAAGCTATTTTTAGACCACCTAAAAGATAGGCTAGACAAAGAAAGAAATAGTCAAATTTTGTGAAATATATCGCACTAAATTTGAAAAATCACACAACACGACCAATAATAAACTAGACGCATATCAAGATTATTAATGCAAGTTGCATTGTTAATACTTAAGACAGCGCTGCTACAAGATCGTATACACAAGATCATACATATACAGCTTACACACGATTCTGGTTGGCTACGGATGGTGACTATGACTCAACATACACGCAATAGCATGATAGACACAGAGCACATTGGGCGCTTACTCAAATTGGAAGGTATCGACCTTTTAGAGTCTGCCGTGCTTACTTTGCATCAAACCTTCGGTACTCAATACACCAGTATCATTGAGAAAAAGCACTTTCCCGATCAAATGGTTCCTTTGGTAATTGCCCATTCTGACCATGTACTGCATGACAAAATAAACGCACGCCATGGTCACATATACCAACAAGCCGTCAATCAAAAACACCCAGATTGCTCCTTTGCTCAGTATATCGTTCAGTCACTCCCAACATCGGCATTTAGGCAGGAAATCACCTCACAAAACTCAATCGCTATCCCAGCACGCAGTCAAAGTGGCGAAGTCATGGGTGTGCTTTTCTCAACCTTTAGTTCGCCTCTGAGTACAGATCAGCAACAAGACGTGATAAAACACCACCAGTTGTTCGCAGATATCGTCATTCACACCTTGCGTGAAATGTGGTTCAACGACCGTTCTGAGCAGCTGGTTAATCAACTCAGCTACGAAGTATCACACGATAGTCTAACTGGGCTATTAAACCGTAGCTGCTTATCAGACACCTTGGAATCGATCACTCAGCAGAGTGTCACTCCCTTCACGCTCGCTCTGCTCGACATCAATAGCTTCAAAGCCATTAATGATATGCACGGTAATTATATTGGCGATAAGGTGCTTCAGTTCGTTGCAGAGACCTTGCGCCGAACCTTACCCGACAACAACCTGACGTTCCGGACGGGTGGCAATGAGTTCGCATTCATTACCTATCATTCAGACCCAATAGCGGTTTGCGAACAAATTCTGGATAAGATAAAGCAAGGTTACACTAGTATTGATATCAAAATCGATTTCGACGTCAGCATCGGCATTGCCCGGTCAGATGGAGATAATAAAGACGTAGAACAAATCATCTTCAACACCAGTTTGGCACTAAAAGAGTGCCAGCATAGTCAAGATACATACATTCAATGTTACGACACTCACCTAAGGGTTCGTTACCAAAGGAAAACCGAGTTAATCGCCGCCTTACGAAGTGAGCTTGACAGCCCCATACCAGACAGTCAGGCACCTAATGACAATGGAATGTACGTGGTTGTACAACCAATCGTTGATCACATTGATACACGATGGGATTACTTCGAGGTGTTAACTCGTTGGAAAACCACAAGACATGGCGACATCTCGCCAGTGGAGTTCATTCAGGTAGCGGAAGAGTCGGGGTTGATCGTGGAACTGGGTGAACGGATCATCGAATTGGTATGCCGCGCTAAAACAATATTGGAGCGAGGCTTAGGCTACAAAGTTAAGCTTGGAATAAACTGCTCCGCTCACGAGCTTACCGATTCTAAGCGTTATATTTCCTATCTCACTCGAACGATTGAACAGCATCACTTTAAAGCAAACGAATTTGTCATTGAGCTAACCGAAACCGTTCTGTTATCTCCAACTCAAGAAACAAAGTCAGCACTCGACTTTCTAAGGGGACAAGGGTTCACGATCGCTCTAGATGATTTCGGTACTGGTTACTCAAGCTTAAATTACATTCATAGCTACCCTATCGATTGTATTAAGATTGATGCCACCTTTATTCGAAACTTGCTGACAAACTCAACATCCGAAAGTGTTGTGTGGTTGATTGTTCAACTGGCACACAGACTCAATGTGTCATTGGTTGCGGAAGGCGTAGAGAAGCGTGAGCAATTAGAAAAGCTGCACGCAATGGGGTGTGACAAAATTCAAGGATACCTCTACTCTCCACCTATGCGACCAGAAGCTATCGTTAGCTACGTCACTCACTCAGAACCTCTAGCCTAAACGCCGTTTACTACCTCAACCTAAAATCAAAAAGCCGCGAGCGTATCACTAAACATTTAAGTATTTAGTTCTGCACTCACGGCTTTAAAGGCTACATCATTACTCGCAACCATCTAGCTAACGGTTACCTTGACGGCATACAGTCAGCTATTAGCTATTATTCGATTGTTTTTCTAGAGCTTTCTTTAATAGCTTGTCGGCTTCATCTCTAGCGGCTACGAATGTCGCTTTTTCCTTTTTAGGTACTGAATCGGCCATCGGAATATTCGCTTTCATTGCATTGACAGGACGACCACGTTCGATCAATTCGTAATGTAAGTGCGCCCCCGTCACTCGGCCCGTTTTACCTGATAAGCCAATACGCTGACCACGAGATACCGTTTGTCCTTTACGAACGAGGATCTTACTCAAGTGTAGGTAGCGTGTTTTGTATGTGCTGCCATGCTGAATCACCACATAGTTACCAGCATATGGGTGCTTACGAGTCATGATCACTTTACCATCACCCGTCGCTTGAACTGGCGTACCAATTGGCGTCGCGAAATCTGTACCGTTGTGAGGTGAGACTCGGCCTGTCACAGGGTGTAAGCGCTTAGGATTAAACTGAGAACTCTGACGCCAACCACGGCTCACAGGGTAACGTTGGAAAGCGCGTTGTAAGCTATCGCCATTGGCATCGTAATATTGTCCGTCAGTGTGTAAGTACGCTGAAACAACACGGTTACGGTTCATGATCTTGATGGCTTCTATTTCACGTTTCCCGGTTGCGACACCATCAACGAATTGCGCTTTTTGAAGCACTTCAAACTGATCGCCAGCACGTAAGTCTCGGCTGAAATTCAGCTTATCTTTGAGAAGAGTCACAATATGGTCAATCTCAATACTGTTCAGGCCAACTTTGTTCGCTGACATAGAGAAACTGCCTTGAATATCACCTACGAGAGGTTTCTGCTTCCATTCACCCGGAATAGAAATGTCTTCAAATTCGTAGCTGCCGTCATCAAGCAGTCGATAAACCACTTTGTCCGCGACACTAAATTGAAGTTCCATTTTTGAAAGGTTGCCCGTCGCTTCGTCACGCCAAAAGCGTAATGTATTACCCGGACGAAGCGTGTCTAACGCAAGGAAGTTCAAATCGGTTTCCATCACGCTCATCATCGAGTTATAAGAAAACCCAAGCTGAGTGAAGATGCTACTTAAGTTATCACCTGATTGAATTTGATATTCAAACGTCGGTGGCTCAATAACGGTAGCAGAAGGAGGTGACAGAATTGACTCAATAACGGTTGAGTTTGGCAAATCAAGATCGATCGTTTTCGTCAGATTTGATTGTGAATATTGCAAAGCAACACTAATCGCTGCAATAAGTGGCAGTCCTAAAATTGCTGCTTTTTTTACAGGTGAAAGCTCAGCAAACGGAGAGGAAATTATTTTTGAATACACGGTAAACAGGTCTTTCTACGATATAAAAGCACAGGATATGCTTTTCAGGCGTATAAATCATCATTGCATTGTCATAATATGATGTGAATCTGCGCAATCTCGGCTAAGTCATTGAGTTACCGTTAATGAAATAGGCCCAACTCAAAAAATTAATGAACCAACGATTTAGATATTAAAAAGCAGAAACCTCTAGTTCCTGCTTTTTAATTCATATTATTTCAATTAGGTCATGCTATTTCAACTAAGCGTTAACTGTCGATACCAAGCAATTATCTTCACCAAATTCATTCGGGATATAACGATCAGCATTCGCATCGTTCACCCATTGTTGATCATCAACTAGGTAGCGAAATTGAAACTCGCCATCTTTCGGAAGACGAGTTTTAAACTTGTAAACCTTCCCTTTCGCCAGTTTTTTCATTGGGGTCGCTTTCCAATCCAGAAAGTCGGCAACGATTGATACAGAATTAGCTTCTTGAGCTTCTAGCTCGAAAGTCACTTCAACTTCATCTTTCGTCTTAAAAAAACGTTTATTAATCATTCGCAAGCTCCATTTGTAAAGTAAGCAGACACAAAGCTAAGTGTGTCTAAATTTCATTCATCTACTTAAGATAATATGTAATTTAGCTCACATAAACAACAGTTCCTTGCTCTAACAAAAATGTCATTGCTCATCAATTGATTGCGTATTGAAAGAAAAACTCATTAACACCTTTTCAGATTGCAATTCTGGAAAAGATTGTTCCGCAGAATGTCGAGTAAAGCCGATAAAACCTTCCCCAGAGAGTTTGCTTTGTGAATCGAGCAGCTGAGTAATCTCTAAAGTTTGGATTCTCACACGGTCACCAAGAAAGAATTGGTCAACTAACACGACGCGGCTTCGATGCTGGTCATGTTTAAACAGGCCAAGATAATAGAAAACGCCACTGCCTTGGTTAGATACCCACATAGGTGCAACAAAGAAACTCGCCTTGCCTAACGTGACACTTGAAAGGTTGTTGGTGCCTACGGTGACCACACCACGCTCAACACCGGAGTCATACCGCCCAAACGCGATTGATCTTGGTCCATCGACTTCATTAATAAAGGCGTACGCGTTGGTTTCAGGAACTTTGATTGTCCATGGGTTAGTCGTCTTCAAATCAAAAACGGTTTCAACAACAGGGTCATAACTGACTTGAGAAGAAGGAAACTTCGCCAAGATCTCTTCGTCACTTAAGCTAAAGCGATAAATACCCGCCAGTATCACCACAACCAGCATGATAATAGGAATCAGTAAAATCAGAGGTATAGGTAAGATTTTCTTTTTCATGAGCAATTATATTCTTTTGTTTTCATCCAGTTGTGCAGACCATAAAGGGCTTTAGTATAATTATCAATACAGGGTTAACCAGAAGTGGAGCACGGATGGATATCAATCATATTAAAGAGAAGAATATCAGAAGTTGCGAATGCCGCTGTGGAGCCGTCAATTTAGTCTGCAGAGGCGAGCCTCAACGCACCTCCATATGCCATTGTTATGAATGTCAGAAGCGCACCGGAAGTGTGTTCGGGGGTCAGGCTCGATTTCCCATAGAACAAGTGACACTCAACGGAGAGGTCACCTCCTTTTCACGTATCAGTGACACGGGCAATGAAGTCACCTACCAGTTTTGCCCTAAATGTGGCACTACCATGCTATTGCAGTCGGTTGCCGCCGCCGATTTTTATGTCGTCCCGCTCGGACTATTTAAAGAGCAAGACTTTCCGCTACCAAGCTTTTCAGTCTACGAAGAACGCAAACACGGATGGGTCAAATTTGACCACCAGATGAGTCACTACAACTAGCCTGTTACTGACCATTTTCTCTATAAAGCAACAGTATTGGAACAAACTGCAAGACTGTTGCCTAAGATCAAATATCAACGTTCTACAACGCTAGCGTATCTTTTCGCTAGCGTTATAATCTGCTCCTCTTTTTAACCCAGGGTGAACCACATGATTTCTAAACTACCTCGCTGGGTTGAATACGGCGCCTTACTGTTAGCGGGCCTTGCTGGCAGCGTTAATGCTATTGGTTTACTCGGCTTCCAACATCAAGCTATCTCCCATATTTCAGGCACCATGTCTTTACTTGGCAGCAGCCTGCTCACGCCGACTTCAACTTCTATGCACCTCCTGCTAATCATTATGAGCTTTATGCTAGGTGCCGCGTTCAGCGGATTCTTTATCGAAAATCAAGCATTGAAGTTAGGACGCCGTTACGGTGTTGCGCTATGTATTGAGGGTGGATTGCTGTTCTTGGCGCTTTGGGCACTGTTACAAGGCTACACTTCAGGCCAGTATTTCGCTTCAGCCGCGTGTGGTTTGCAGAACGCAATGATCACCACCTATAGCGGGGCGATCATTCGCACCACACACATGAGCGGGATCATCACAGACCTTGGGATCATGATTGGCGCACGCTTAAAGGGGATGCCTTTTGACCGCCGTAAAGCCAAACTTCTTATGTTCATCGTTGTTGGCTTTCTGTTTGGTGGTTTAAGTGGTGCTTGCCTGTTCCAGCGCTTTGAAATTTTGGCACTGGCGTTCCCTGCCTCTTTCGCGTTCATTATCGCGTTTAGCTACTGGCTTTACCTAACTTATCGAACTGAAGCCTCAGTAAATTTATAAACGCCTAGTAATAACCATGAGAATATGTAACATCTGCAACACTTTATTCTAAACTCATAATGTGTTGCAGAATAACCTGTGTGAATATTTAGCGATATTTGATGAATAGTATTGCAAGTGATATTAATACTCGGTAATCTTGCACCCAATGAGAAAATACGGATGTTTAGAGAATAAAAATGCCAAGGATGTGGCTTTTTTACATGTAGAAATACGAGAATAATTAACATGTCTAACAACACGAATACTGCTCAACCAGAGAAATCTAAAGGCAGTTTCTGGGTTTTCTTAATCCCATCTCTGATTGGTTTGTTCCTCTTCATGGCGCCAATTAACTACCAAGGTGATCTCACGATCCCTGTCGCTATTCTAGCCAAATCAATTCAAGCGGTTTTCGGTGAGTCTCTAGTTGCTATTATCACTGCAATCGTTGCCTTCATGTCTGTAGCTTCCGTGTTAAGCACCATTTTCAAACCTACATTCATTACATCGAATTCATTTCTAAACGGCCTTTTCAACCCATCTCCACTGTGGTTGTTGGTTCGTATTATCGGTGGTGCTGCAGCATTCATGGCTTTCTTCCAAGTTGGCCCTGAGTTTATCTGGGAAGAAAACACCGGTGGTCTCGTGTTAGAGGGCCTATTGCCGACTCTATTTTCAGTATTCATCTTTGCCGGTTTACTATTACCACTTCTACTTAACTTCGGTTTGTTAGAACTGTTTGGCACCTTACTAAGTAAAGTGATGCGTCCAATCTTCAACCTGCCGGGTCGTAGTGCTATCGATTGTATGGCTTCTTGGTTAGGTGACGGCAGCGTTGGTATCCTGCTTACAAGCAAACAGTACGAGAAGAAATTCTACACTCAACGTGAAGCCGCTGTTGTTGGTACGACTTTCTCAGCAGTATCTATCACGTTCAGCCTTGTAGTGATTGCTCAAGTAGAACTAGAGCACCTATTCCTACCCTTCTACGCAGCAATCTGCTTAGCAGGTATTGTGGCCGCGGTAATCATCCCTCGCCTTCCTCCACTGAGCATGAAGAAAGACACCTTCATTGATGGTACAAAACCTCACAAAGATGCTGATGCAATCCCAGCGGGTCACTCGACTTTCTCTTGGGGTCTTGAACTCGCGGTAAATAAGGCATCACAAGTGAAGTCTGCTAAGTCTGTATTTGGTGAAGGCATTCGTAACGCAGTCGACATGGTATTCGGCGTTCTTCCTGTTGTAATGGGGCTAGGTACAATGGCATTGGTAATTGCAGAATACACTTCTGTGTTCTCATTCCTAGGCCAGCCTTTCATTCCATTCCTTGAGCTACTTGGTGTACCTGAAGCGGTTGCAGCATCTGAAACCATTGTTGTTGGTTTTGCGGATATGTTCATCCCAGCGATCCTTGCCGCTTCTATCGACAACGAGATGACTCGCTTTGTTATTGCAGCAATGTCGGTAACTCAGCTGATCTACATGTCTGAAGTGGGCGCTCTGCTTCTAGGCAGTAAGATTCCCGTGAATATCCTTGAACTGTTTATTATTTTTATTCTACGTACGTTAATTACACTTCCGGTTATCGCTGGTGTAGCGCATCTAATATTTTAAATTAGACGCACTGATACAGTGTAATAAATAACCTGATTTATAATAGCCTCACTTTTGTGGGGCTTTTTTTGCCTAATATATTCACTCTCCGGTTTAAAATACATACACTCTCCTGTTTGAAATATCGCCAATATACGAATTGAGAATATCATTTGATTTCATATTAATTCCCTTACACCTCTCCCTTATATAGTAAATCATACGCATATTAGCCTAATTAATACCCTCCTCACTTTGTTTGCCTTTGATTAAGCCAACTCTTTAACTCATTGAACCAAAAAACAAAAGTAGCAAGTATGTAATTAACTGAGTTTTACGTTGTGCGGGTTGTTGTATTTTTGTAGTCTATTTTGTGAAATTACATTCAAGTAAATCCCAACAATGTCGATATATATAATTACAAAAACACGATTAGCTTTAGTTTTCGCAAAGCTTGTGAGAAGAGGAAAACACAATGAAATTTAGCCATAAGGTGGTTGCAGCATCATCAGCCTTGCTATTAGTGACAGTATCATTGCTTTCAATACAGCAACTTTACACCGTAAAAAGTGCTGTAGAGAACCACGTCAATGCAAGCCTGAAAGAGATGGTCTCTGGTATTAAGAACACCGTAGCATCAGAGATGAATGCTAAGAAAGCACTGGCTCAGTCGACGACTGAAGTCATTGAAATCAACCCTCAAGATCGTACCTACGTTCAAAACATCCTAGAAAAGCCAAAACTTAAAGGCAGTTTTCTCGCGGTTGGTTTTGGTTATGACGCAAACGGTTTCGTGATTGAGAATGATGACGGTTGGGACGCGGGGCCAGATTATGACCCACGAATCCGCCCTTGGTACATTGATGCTAAATCCAAAAACAGTTTAGTTGTGACAGCTCCTTATGTGGATGCATCAAGCAAAAAAGTCATCATCTCAGTGGGTACGCCAGTTAAAGACAACGGCCGCTTTACTGCGGGTATGTTCTACGACCTAGAACTGACCAACCTTGCGACCTTGGTAAACCAAGTGAACTTGTTTGACGCGGGTTACTTATTCCTAGTCACTGCCGACGGCACGACGATTGCTCACCCTAATGCTAAGAACAATGGCGAAACGCTATCAAGCTACCTGCCACAAGCGACTATTCGCGAGGGATCTCAACAAATTGAAGTCGACGGTAAAAAGTTCCTAGTGAACTTCACTCACATCCCAAGTGAAGATTGGTACATCGGCGCAATACTTGATGAAGAGATCGCATTCCAAACGGTTGAAGATCTGAAAAACAGCTCGATAATCTACTCTTTAATTGCGGTTATTCTCAGCATCATTGCATTAACCGTCCTTATTCGTGTGTTAATGCGCCCGCTTGAGACGCTTAACCAAGCCATTCAAGATGTTGCGAGCGGACAAGGTGACTTAACTAAACGTCTAGATACCAATACAGATAAAGAGTTCTCTGACCTTGCGAAAGGCTTCAACACCTTTACTGAAAACCTGCAAAATCAAATCATTCAATCCAAAGCGATTGGTGTTGAGATTAAACGTGGCACTGAAATCACAGTAAAAGGCGCGGGTGAGTCAGCGAATGCGATGAATACTCAGCTGCAAGAGCTTGAACAGCTAGCCACCGCAATGAACGAGATGGCCGTTACCGCAACGGAAGTAGCAAACAACGCTCAAGGCGCAGCCGCCGCGGCTCGTGAAGCTGACGATGCGACACTAGACGGTACATCTGTAGTAAGTGACACGACTCAAGCGATTGATAACCTTTCAGCACGTATCGACCAAGCGGTTGCAGAAGTACAAGTACTTGAATCAGCAACAGCAAATATCGAGACGATTCTTAAAGTAATCAACGATATCGCAGACCAAACCAACCTACTTGCATTGAATGCTGCTATTGAAGCGGCGCGTGCTGGTGAATCGGGCCGTGGTTTCGCTGTCGTTGCCGATGAAGTTCGCACACTAGCGCAACGTACTCAAGAATCGACCACAGAGATCCGCAACATGATTGAGCAGCTCCAAGCGGGTGCAAGCTCTGTATCTAACGCGATGAATCAAAGTAAAGACACAGCCACTGACGCCGTTGAACGCGCTCAGCAAGCAAACTCTTCACTTGACCGCATCCGCGACGCGATTCAGCGCATCTCTGATATGAATATTCAGATTGCTTCAGCAGCTGAAGAGCAGAGTTTAGTAGCGGAAGAGATCAACAACAACACAGTTAAGATCAAAGACCTTTCAACACAGGTATCGAACGCAGCTCAAGACGCAAACACAGCAATGCAAGTTCAAACTGACAATGTTCGCCAACAAGACGAACTATTAAACAAGTTTACGGTTTAACCGCCTTAGCGTTTAGCTAACTAACACCTTGTTTAACTAACACCCTGTTTAGTAAGCAATAAACAGCTTTAAATAAAAAACCCCGCTTACTGGTAATCAGTAAGCGGGGTTTTCTTTTCAAGGTTTTCTTTGCAAAATTTGCTTTCTAACTCGTAACAGGCTCGAGCTAGTTGGTCGTCAGCATCATGCACTGGTTGGATTCAACCTTAATAGTTAAGTCCTTACCAACACATTCGAACACTTCGCCAGACAACAGATCCGTCACAGCGCCTGTCCAATTTAATGAGGCCGTCTTGCTTCGTTTCGATTTATTAATCACCACAATGCCTTTGTCGCCACGAACAAACACCAACAAGTCATCATTGGCTTCAACCACCTGCATCGCTTCGCCATGAACATGGTTATGGAATTGAATCATGTTTTTCATATAAGGCGCTTGCCAGTCGTTAAGCCAACGAGGTTGGCCACTCTTGTCCAGAATACCGCTGGTGCTGAGCTCACTGTAAACAAGCGGCACACCGCCATCTCGTCCAAGAATAAAGGCGTGAGCTAATTGCTCGTCGACTTCATCCATCACATGTTCCAAAAACACCTCGTTATTTGGAATGTCATGAGTGACAGCAAAAGTGATCGCTCGCATGTTCGACAGAGCTTGACCAAAACAGTATGGGTTGATCAGAGACTTAAAACTGCCCTGCTCTTCAAAAGCTTTGAAGATGGTATTGAATAGCGGAAAATCATACGCCCCTAAACGAGTGTGTTTAAGGTAAGGCTCGAGGAACAGTTCGTACTCTTCTTTGGTTGCACCACCGTCAGTAATGATCTCGCCAAAGATATGCATTTCTTCACAGATATCATCAGTCCAAACCTTACGTAGATGTGACAGTGTCATGTGTTTCGCTGCGTCGATGCGAAACCCTTTCACACCAATCACTTTCAAGGCTTTTAGGTAAGCTCGCTGCTGTGTAACCACATTGTCGTTGTCTAACAGCGTTGGCAGGCCTGGATCGCTTGCTCCACCAGTAATACGTCCGTTTTGCACCTCCCAAGTGTCTTTCCAGTTCTTGATACCAAACGCTTCGACAAAGTCGTTCTCATCAAACAAAGGTTTAGAAAGATCACCAAACAAACGAACGGATTCGTAATACTCAGAATCTTGTTGGTAAGACGCCATGTCTTGTTGATTTGGATACGTCAAATCACCGCGAATACTCGACTCGTTAGCCATGTGGTTAAACACAACGTCCACATAGGTACGAAGCCCATGTAGCTTTAACGTGTTCACCATTGCAGTGAAGTCTTGCGTATCACCAAGCTGATTATCGATCACACGATAATCTTGGGGTTGATAGCGCTGCCACCATTGGGTACCTGTATCTCGATCACAGCCTTTAGGCCCTCGTAACGACTTCATTGCCGGCGAGACTAAAACAGATTTATAACCCAACTCTTGAATCAGAGGGGCGTTCTTCATTACGTCAGCGTAGCACCAGTCAAAAGCATGCAATATAACATCTGTCGCTGGGGTGCTTAACATAGCTGAACTCTCCATGTTGTTCTCCTACCAAACTCGTTTACAGCTTTCTAGATAAATACAAAGGCTAAAAGGCAAAGCTGCATAAATTTCCTTAAGAATGGTATTTATTATATGAGTTACTCATTAAAACCCCTCCTCCTCCCACCGATTAGTCAAGGTGGATAGTTAAGGGCGTAGCGCCAATTATCGCATAACGTCCGGGATGAACACTCAGCCATAATGTTTTTAAATGCGCCCAAAAATGACAAAAAAGGAGCGTATCTACGCTCCTTTTATTCAATCTAACACATATTAATGACTAAGTTCGGTAAAGAACCTTCACTACGTGCCAGCCAAATTTTGTTTTTACCAGATGTGGTACAAGTGTCTCGCCAGAGAAACAAATCTTATCAAACTGAGGCACCATTTGACCTTTTTTGAACTCGCCTAGGTCGCCGCCCTTTTTACCAGATGGACAGGTTGAATGCTTCTTCGCTAGCGTTTGAAATTTAGCGCCCTTTTTAAGCTGCGTCATGATGTCTTCTGCTAATTCTTTATGCTTCACCAATATATGAAGCGCTGCTGCTGTTCTTGCCATGATAATTCTCAGTTTGTTGCGGTCAGTTTATTTGTGATGATTACGTAGAATTCATCAGAGTACTGACTTTTGTAATTCAGCTTACGGCTACAAAAGTCCATCAAACGCCTGCGTTTAGCGTGATTTTAACCCAAGAATCATCATTCTTCACTCTATAACCGAAAACAACCCCCTTAAAGATCTTTAAAAACCGCATAGTGACTTGCTGCGGATGCCATTTCCCTTTAAATTAATCCTTATAGATTAAGCGCGTATTAAGTAGGAGCCACTTATGGCCAAACCGATAAGTAAAGCGAGTCAGTCACAGGGAATGCTGATGTTCAAGTTATCCCTCACTCAAAGTTTTGCGATAGGCACGCTTAAGGTCAGAGAAATCGTTCCTTTCCAGCCAATGACCCAAATCCCTTACTCTCATCACCATGTGATTGGTACCGTCACGATTCGCGATCTTACGGTTCCAGTTATTGATATGTCCGCAGCTATTGGGTTTCGGCCGATCACACCGACTGAATACCAAGACTGTGTGCTCATCGTGACAGATTGCTTAAGAACCGTTGTAGCATTCTTGGTTCGTTCGATTGATAAAATCATTGAATGTGACTGGAAGAGCATTGAGTCGCCACCCGCGAGTGTAGGAACCAATGTGTTTGTTACCGGCATTACACGTTTTGAAGATCGTATCGTGCAGATGCTCGACGTAGAGTTATTACTTTCTAAGATTTACCCTGCTTATGAAAACGCACATATTCCGATGCTGACAGATGTCGAGAGAGAACGCCTAAAAGCTCTGAACATTCTATTGGTTGATGACTCTTTGATTGCACGAAAGCAGCTGTCTGATGCCTTAGACAGCATCAACATCCCTTATAGCATTTGTAACAACGGTTTAGATGCTATTGACCTGATGCGAGGTGAGGCTGCAAAAGGTACAGCAATTGATCTTCTCGTGAGTGATATCGAGATGCCCGGGTTAGATGGTTATGAACTTGCATTTGAAGTACAAAACGACAGCGCACTCAGTCATGCCTACTGTATTTTACATACTTCACTATCCAGTGAGATCTGTGTTGACCGAGCTAATCAGGTGGGTGCACATGAAGCGCTAGAGAAATTCAATGCAGGCGAATTAATCGAAGCCATGTTGCGAGGAGCGAAAGTCTTAAACGACGCGGCTATGACTGCTTAGACACAAAAAAGCCCTCACATTAGAGGGCTCCTAAAGTAATCCGTTAAACGAGCTTACTCGTTAGACACTTTTTTGTGACCTTCTTGCAGGTGAACGAAATCCACTAAGTCGTCGCCAGATACTTGGTATGCCTGACCGAAACCTTTTACGAACAGGCCATTCTCTGCTTTGAGGTTGAATAGAGAAAAATCTTGAAGCTGGCTCAAACCATCAATGATCTCGCCGAAACGCTCTTGCATCTGGCCGATCACTTGAGTCCAAAGCTCCGTTTCACGCTCTACAACACTTGCCTGAGCATCAAACGTTAAACGCTTACGTGCATAAAGCTGCTTCGAGCTCTCTTCGTCTTCAATCATCATCAAAGAGACTTGAGGGTTTGCTTTCAAGTTACGAGCATGACGAGCAATATCAGAAATTAGAACAAAATAACCTTCTTGGTTCTGAACGAAAGGGGCGTAACTTACGTTCGGGCGACCTTCTTCATCAACCGTTGCAAGTTGAAGGGTACGGCGCTCTTGGCGAAATTCTTTAATTTCTGGACCTAGGCGACCTTGTAGACGTTCTTGTTTTACTTGCTGTTCCATTGGTAATTCCTTTCTTCACTTTCTCTGATTTATTATTTTGCTCGAGGTTGAGCGATCATTAGCGAACTAAACGATCCTCGAGCATTGATGTTCTGTTTAAACGAGTTAGCAACCTTATTTAAGCTTGCCGTTAAGTCTGGTTAAGCTTTTTCTTTTAGTGCGTTAAAGCGTTCAACTTGGTCGGCAATAAGTTCACGCTTTTCATTGCGACCTAGGTAGATCTTAAAAATGTTCTCGCCTGTTTCACTGAAGAAACCGAAGTAATGACTTTCACGCCCCATGAACGCCTTGCTCACCAAACCAATATGTTTGATGTTATCCAGTTTTAAGTGGCCATGCAGCTCGCCTTCTTTACCCATCAGATTGTAGTAACCACGTGCGACTTTGCCTTTAGGGAACGGCGCCTTTACTTCGAAGATTGAACCAAATGAATGCATAATTGTGGTCACTGGGCCCCAACCAACCAAACCTTCTAGAATATCTTGAGCACGGCTGCCATCTAACATCACCGCCATGTCTCCAGGAAAAGCAGCGACAACTTCAACCTCTGAAACACCTAGCTTCTCAGCAATCGCTGTAGGAAGCAGTTTTGGTTCTTCTTCTAGAATGCGTGCGACACGTTGTTCTAAAATTTCTGTCATTGCGAATGTTGTATCTGTCATTGAATAAGTTTCCGTATAAACGAGTGATTTACGTAAGTTATAAACTAAAAATTCGAGATTAAGCGTGCTTCAAACTTGCATGCGGGTGAGCACCCAAGCCAGAGGCAGTTGGTGCTGGGTGCAAGGTCTGATACTCAGTGTTAAGCACTTGAATCACACTCTGTGCAAGACTTACCGCCCAAAAGCTGCCAGCTATAGTCAGGCTCAGGTAATCTTCCGAAAGATCAACTAGGCCATTCTTTTCCCAATGTGAAAACAGAGGCTTCAGGTAGTCAAACGTGTCTTGCCCCATAAAACTCGGCAACGTACTTCTTCTTACAACACCAGAATCAAAACCGGCTTTCAATGAAGAGAAGATTGGCTCTAGTGAGCTTTGCTTGGTCATCATGGCTATTGGCAATTGACCTTGCTTTATAGACTCCATGTAGCTGTCTAAAGTTCGATGTTGCATCACACCATGACCACCGATGTTGCCACCAGCGCCACAACCAATGGGTAGAACTTCGGCATAAGTTTTCGCTAAGCTGTTGTAAATGCTGCGTTCGCGGTTATCACGAGTCCAGTGATTCACGCTCAGTTGCTTAACCTTGTGCTTTGCCATGAACTCAACGCCCGCCAAGTACATACTCGCCTTATCTGGCGTATTAGCCGGTGGTGGGATTTTTCCTTTCTCAACAAGATTAAGCATAGGCGCGTTGCCCGAAACAATCAGTTGGTAGAGGTCAATACCGTGTGCGCCAGTCGACATGTAGTCTTCTAAATCTTGTTGAAATACTTCCATAGACTGGTGTGGCAACCCGTATAGCAAATCAAGAACGATAGGCGCTTGTTCAGTGCGACTCAGTGAACTGATACGTTCCAACACAACTTCTCGGTCATCCAAGCGCTTAGCACTGCGTCGAACTTGAGTATTGAAACTTTGAATACCGAATGAGAAACGATTGAAGCCACCTTCCAGCGAACGATCAAACATCTCGTCGCCAAATCGATTAATCCGCCCTTCTAAGGTCATTTCCACATCGTTCGCTAATGGGAAGTGTTGACGAATAGCCTTACCTAACAGCTCAACTTGTAGAGGAGATAAATCGGTGGGTGTTCCACCACCAATATAGACGGCGTGAAATAGTCCAGACTGAGCCCAAGAGGTTTTGGCTTTTTGCATTAGCTCAACCATCAGTGCATCAAAATACTCATCCACTAATTTACGGCTTGCGGCATTTTGGAAGAAATTGCAGAACGTACAACGCACGCGACAAAAAGGAATATGGATATACAAACAACGTTTATCCTGTTTCTTTCCTTCACTCAGCATCAATTCATCAAAGATTTCCAATTTCTTGCTCGGGTCGACCGGGATTGAGCTTCCCCCAGCATGTGCAGATTGCTTTTTGGCAAATGCAAAACGAAGTGGGTCTGGGCTAGAAACGCCCAGAATTGATTCGTCAAACTTATATATATCAACGCTCATATAATCTCTCTAAACACTTATATAGCAAAGCCTGGAAGACTGTTTGCTAAAACTGAGAGAATCATAAATAGACGCAAATGATAATGCAATTGATAATTGATCTTATTTAGATTCTAAGCAATAATCCGATACATATTTTAGATTTGGTGAAGGATTGAATGTGAACGTACCTAGATATGTTATTGCAGGCGGTGCATCGTTAGTGATTCATGCGGCGATGTTATTTGTCGCTCAAGAATCCAAAGTCTTTGCAATGCCAGCAGGTAGCCAATCGAACACGGTATCGATCAACTTCACTCCAAAGAGCGTTCCCTCACAAGCTCAGAAAAAAACCGTTACAGAGCCAGTTGAGCCTGAGCCAATCAAGGAAACGCTCTCACACCCAGAACCTAAACCTGTCGAACCGAAAGCAGTAGAGCCAAAGCAAGCTAAACCTGCACCAAAGAAAAAAGCGATCACCAATAAACCTCAGCCCAAGAAAGTAGAGAAAAAGGTTGTGGAGAAGACAGCCGAGAAAAAGCCGATTCAAAAAAAACCGGTGACTCAACCAGAAAAGCTGGCCGACAAAAAAGTCGATAAAAATATGGACGAGTCCGCCAACCAACCTCGACAAGTTAATCAAGGCGTATCTAACCAAGAGCCGGTGTTAATCACTAGGCCCTCTTTTTCAGCTCGTCCAACGCCACCAAGCTACCCACGCCAAGCAAGGCGCCGAGGCGTTGAAGGTGTCGCAACTTATGAGGTCTGGTTAGACGCTGAAGGAAAACAAATTAAACAGGCATTAGTCAACTCATCAGGCGCACTAATGCTCGACAACGCTGCCTTGAAAGCCATTAAGAAATGGAAGTTCTCACCTCATACTGTAAATGGTCGAGCAATTGCTCACCGTGTGCAAATACCTGTTCGTTTTAAGTTGGATTAACCATGCAACAAATCAGTTACTTACAAGATCAACTTGGCCTAATGACATGGCCTCTTCTTATCTGTTCAGCATTAACAGCAATGATCATCGCAGAGCGTATCTTCCAAGTCATGCTAAGCATTGGGGTTGGCAAACGCGCTATTCGTCATGAGCTCAATCAGATTTCACCAACCAATAGCAAAGAAATCGAAGCATTAGCACAATCTATTTCTGGTAAACGACCTCTGCTGTACAAGGGCGTGTCGATGCTGCTTGCTCACCACTCTTTCTCAAAAGGTTTACGTGAAGATGCAGCAGGGATTTGGCTACAAGAGAAACGCCACCAGCTTCATGCAGGTTTAAGACTGCTTGGCTTGATCGGCGTCATCAGCCCGCTAATTGGCCTGCTTGGCACAGTACTTGGGCTTATTGAGATGTTTAAAGGCGTTGCCGCTACAACAGGCAGCATCACGCCTAATGATTTGGCAGACGGTCTTGGATTAGCAATGAGAACCACTGCTGCGGGTTTGATGATTGCGCTTCCTGCGATTTCAGGAGCTCAACTACTCGGGTTATGGGCCGATCGAGTGCTAGCTCAGTTAGAACACACTCTGAATTATGTAAATGTTTGGCTAGAAGGCATGTCAATTCAAACCAGTCAGTCTGGCGACACTCAAGGGACTCCTGTCAGCAAAGCCTCTATCGGTGATGTGAGCCAAGCATGATTAAAACGCCCCACTCATCTCAAACACAGAGCTTAGTTCCGGATTTAACACCCTTACTGGACATTATATTTATCGTGATGGTTTTCCTTCTACTGACAGCATCAGTGAAGTTGGAGTCATTAGAGGTGGAGCTTCCGAGTTCTGATATTAAAAACGTTTCTGAAGTTCATAAAGATTCGATTAGCGTCAATATCTTAGATCACGAACCTTACTGGGCGATCAACGGCCAAGAGTACATCGACTGGGAAAACTTCAAGATCGCACTGTTAGAAGAAACAGGCACATCGGATAAGAAACCGATCATCATTGGCGCCGATAAAGCAGCTAACGTTGAGAACTTAGTGAAGTTGTTGTCGTTCTTACAAGAAAACGGTATTCCAGCAACCCAATTACTCACGGAGGAAGGCTAGAACGACTCTTAAATTTTCATGAGACCTAGCACCTTTTATGAGATTGGACTCTTTATTGATAAGACCAAATAACCAAAGCCAGCTCTCTATCGATTCAAACTCAACATGCGGACAGGCTGATCACAAAGCATCTTCGCGATTACTCTCCATCAAAAGAAAGTACAAATAAATTATTATGAAAGACTTAAAAGTGCTCAATAAATTAAAGAACAACAAACATTTACTCGCAATCGCCGCGATGGGGTTGGTACTTGCAGCACCTATCGCCAATGCTGACGACGCAAAACAACCTAGAATCATCAGTGCTGGCAGCGCAGTTACCGAATTAGTTCTTGCTCTGGGTGCTGAAGAGCAGTTGATTGCAATTGATGTGACCAGTCACTTACCTCAATCAAAAACGCTACCAAAGATTGGTTACCACCGAAACCTTTCTGCAGAAGGGTTGATTGCCTTATCGCCAACCACACTGATTGGCTCAGATGAGATGGGGCCAGACAACACCATTTCTCAATTAAAATCTGTGGGTATCGATGTCGAGATCGTTAACACCGAAACAAACGTTGAAGGGCTATTGAAGCGTATCGATCAAATTGCAAAGATTACCCATACCGAAGCTCACTCACAGCAAGTTAAAGCAGAAGTAAATCAGAAGATTGCGGCACTGGAAGCTAACCAAGTACCCAACAACGAAGCGAAGAAAGTTCTGTTCCTATTACTGCATGAAGGCCGTCCTGCAAACGTTGCTGGCGGTGAAACATCACCCAACGCTATCATTGAACTGGCTGGCGGTGTTAACCCTGCGGCTCAAAGCCTAACGTCATACAAGCCATTATCGATGGAATCACTGGTAGAAATGCAACCAGATGTGATTTTAGTCAGTGGCCGTAGCTACCAGAAAATGGGCGGCGCTGATGCCATTCTTAAATCGTTACCTATGCTAGCGGCAACCCCAGCAGGCATGAACAAGCAAATCATTACCGTAAAGGGCAGCGCTCTAGTTGGAGGGCTTGGTCTTGAAAGCCTTTCTGAAGCGAAGCGAATAAACGCACTTATCTATCCGCTATAACTTATCTATCCGCTATAACTCACTACCCTATTTTTACTGTTACTTGCTCAATCCTCATTACTGCGTCGCTTTCGCAAAATCGGTTACGAGGATTGAAGCTAGTGATAGACATTGAGGCTCTTTATGTTGTTACGATCCGTCCCACTAAAAATATCGATGTTAGGCTTTGGCGCTATCCTAGTCTTAACCGCGCTGTACTCGGTCACCGTTGGGCCTATGGACATAAGCTTAGCTGACAGCGCAGCCAGCCTATTCCAACCCAGCAATGACTTAGCTCCCCACATCAATTTGGTGATTCAAGAGATCCGCTTACCGAGAACCATCTTATGTATGCTAATCGGCGCGATTCTCGCATTATGTGGTGCGGTCATGCAGGGACTGTTTCGAAACCCGCTTGCAGAACCTGGGATCATAGGCGTCTCTGCCGGAGCTGCATTAGGCGCGGCGTTGGCCATTGTTCTTTTCTCTGAGCTTTCACTGCAATACCCTGCTTTTATGAACTTTGCGGCCGTACCAGTATTTGCCTTTTTAGGTGGCGCTTTAACCACCCTGCTAGTTTATAAGCTAGGTACGGGAAAATTTGGTACCTCGGTGACCATCATGTTATTAGCGGGTGTTGCGATCAGTGCATTGTCAGGCGCAGGTATTGGCTTCTTGAATTTCATTGCTGATGACCAAATGCTACGTGATCTTTCGTTGTGGTCGATGGGTTCATTGGCGGGTGCTAAGTGGTCCGGAATTTTACTTGCTGCTGTCACACTCGTTGGATTGTTTGTTGTTTTCTACCGCCAAGCAATGTCACTGAATGCTCTATTACTGGGCGAGTCAGAAGCGCAACACCTTGGCATCCCAGTACAGAAACTCAAGCGAAAGCTGATTCTACTGACGGCTGCGGGCGTTGGTATCACGGTTAGCTTGTCTGGCATGATTGGCTTCATCGGACTGGTTATTCCTCATTTAGGTCGTATGTTGGCTGGCCCTGACCACCGAATTCTGTTGCCACTATCAGCAGTGTTAGGCGCGTTACTATTAACAGCTGCAGACATGGCCTCACGCGTGGCACTGGCTCCAGCTGAATTGCCAGTTGGTATTGTCACTGCAATCATCGGCGCTCCATTTTTCTTGTATCTACTATTTCAACAGAAAGGGAGAATCCTTTAATGTTTCCTGCAGCGTTAAAAGCAACCGACATCGAAGTGAAGTTCGGCAACAAAGTGATTTTAGATGGCGTTTCTATTGAGATTGAAGCAGGAAAGGTAACCACACTACTTGGACCAAACGGCGCAGGAAAAAGTACGCTGCTGAAAGCTTTATGTCAGGAGATATCGAGCACTGGTGATATTCAGTATTTTGGACACACCAAAGACAAGTGGTCTTCTCAAAAGTTGGCTAAGCACTTGGCGATGCTTCCTCAACATAGTACGTTGACCTTCCCTTTTCTGGCACACGAAGTTGTCGAGCTTGGTGGTATCCCGTTGCGAGAGTCCAACAAGAAGCTCACTAGCATAGCTAGCCAGAAAATGGATGTTGCCGATGTGTCTCACCTAAGCAAAAGGCTCTACCCTTCTCTATCTGGCGGTGAAAAACAGCGTGTTCACTTGGCTCGAGTGCTAACCCAACTTCACTATTCTGGTGACCAATGTATCTTGATGCTTGATGAACCCACATCAGCACTGGATCTTGCCCATCAGCACAACACGTTAAAGATCGCGAGAGAGTTAGCCGACAACCACAATGCCGCGGTTATCGTAGTTTTACATGACTTAAACCTAGCCGCTCAATACTCAGATCGATTGATAGTTTTGAAAGAGGGAAACTTAGTTTGCGATGGCAGCCCTTGGGAAGCACTTAAGCCTTCGATGATTGAAGATGTGTACGGCTACATAAGTATTGTAGAAAAGCACCCAACCATGAACTTCCCCCAGGTTCATCCCGCACAATAAGCTCGATTAAGAACAGGTTCGTTTTGAGTATTCGTTCTTGATAACGATGACGTAATCCTAAGCCTCGATTTGTTCGGGGCTTTTTATTGGCTCATAGCTACTCTCTCGGTTTAAACTCAATTTTATTAATAACTACAACAGCAAGCACCAAAACGACTCACCTTGAGCGTTTGAGGCTCTAGAAATGCACACCATCAGTTAATGTTAGTAAGCTTTTAGTTACTCAGAAAGATGCAGGCGAAACCCTAAATATCTAAAAAGAAAAGAAATAACTTTATTCAGCACAAAGACAAGATAACGACAACGGTGTGAGAGCTAGAGGAAAAAAGAAAGAAAAGTGAAACTACAGGTACAAAAAAAGCCCCCTCAGGAGCTTCTTTCATTGCGTGTTGATTATTGGCTCATATGAATCAATGACTTACCAATCAACCACTCTAGTTCTTTACCACTAGCATCACCAAACTGAGTTTCAGTTAGCTTGTACAAGCGATCGATACCGTTTGCCGCAAACTCATGTGCATTCTCGGCAGTAACGATATGATGGAAAAGTAAACGTAAGATCGCTAGGAACTCAGCATCTTCAAGTGCTGCAACCCAGCTAGCCGAAAATGCATCAAGGCCATTTTCAAAGTCAATGTGTTCCATAAACATCTTGAAAATACGACCGTCTAGAGCAGCAGTAAAATCCGTTTTCTTTGGAAAGTGATGACTTATACCTGTACGAGAAACGCCTGTTTGTTGACTCAACGTCGTGTATGACATTTTGTCGTAACCCAATCTCAATAACTGGTCTACAACGGCATCCATGATCTTCTGGATCGTGATTTCTGTATCTTCTTTACTACGCTTTGGCATATTCAGGTTCTTCTCTTTGTAAATCCATCTAACTCAACCGAATGAAGTCAGAATGAAAATCGTTATCAGCATTATGTGAGTAAGGTATTTTTTCGCAAGTATTTCCATTAAATACCCACAAATACTTTGTACGAACAATTTTACAGTGTTGCCTCTTTGGGCACTTTGTCTAATTATTCTTCGAAAATCACCTTACAATCCTAAGTCGATAAGTTTAAATAACTACTTAGAATATGAAATACCCAACGAAAAATTCATTGTATAAATAACTGTCAAGCGATAGATACTCTTATAAAATCATTCCTGGCGCAACTAAGTGAATGATATTCTGACAAATAAATAACGTACCTCTTCAGGAAAACGTGATATTAATCACATACATATTTATCGTCGCGAATATACATATTCATTAAATATCCTACCAAACAGCATAGCATAGCATACTAGTAAAAATTAGTTCAAAGATTTTGATTTTTGTAGATACAGTTCAAATAGCTCGCTAGAATAACCGCAGACTTTGTAAGAGGATTATTTATGAGCCAAGATATTGGTAACAATGATGTATGTGAGGCTTGCGGCTGCGCAGGTGAAATCGGGTTTATCATTAAAGAAGGCGACGATGTTGCCGAAGTAACGGTTTACGGTAACTCTAAAGCACTCATTGAAACTGAGTTTGCTAAGTACGTTGAGCTTGCTAAACAAGTGTCTAGCAACGTTGAGTTTGAAGCATCAGAACTGACAGAAGAAAGCACAGAATTAAATGCTCGCTTTAAGTTTGAAGTCAGCGCTGAGAAGATTATTTTCGAACTTAAGACTCGCTCTCTAGCACGTTAATATAAGCACCAACACTCATACCAATGAAAGACGAGTTTATTTCTCGTCTTTTTTTATAATCTCAATCCAGCCTAGAGCACCATTGGTCTCAAAATCATTTTCGGCAGCACATCGAATCAACACTCCTGAAACTTCAACGACCGCACCTAGGCTATAGGCCTTATCATCATAATAACAAACTCGTTGCTGTGAACCACTCTGAGTGACGACGACTGCAGCCTTAGCGGGCGTTGATATTATTTTATTAGCATTCGCTGATACTGAACAAAATACAGAAGTTACAATCACAAAGCCTTTTAGAATTTGACGCTTTATTTCAATCACAGATTCGCCTTTCATTGTGTTCTATTCTTTTTTACCGACCAACAAATGAGTAAAACACTATGCGAGAATAATTTTTTCATTATAGTGTTAACGTCTATCGTAATAAGAAGCTTGTTATGCTCCGAATAATTGTACTTATTATTGGTTCTTTAACCATAACAAATGTGACTGCAGAACCACTCGATCAGTATCAAATATTGAACCATCTGGATAATTACGGAAACTTATATTTACGAAATAAGCCCTATACATCGCTACCGACAGGATTGGTCGTCGATGGCAATTTAAATATAGAAAAAACCGCAATCACTCGCCTTCCCAAAGGGTTGGAAGTTAAGGGAAGCCTTAAAGGCGGTAACAGCCTACTAGCCCGAGTTCCATCGGGCGTAAAAATAAAAGGCTACGCCGACTTGATAGGAAGTAAGATTACCCGTTGGCCAAAAGGTGTGAGAGTGGGTGGATTCATCAACCTCACAGATACCCCCCTAATACGGCTTCCCAACGGCTTTAGAGTAAAAGGAGACCTAAGCGTGATCCGTACTCCTTTAACCGAGCTGCCAAACGGGATAGTGGTTGATGGCGATTTATATATTGGCGGATCTGCAATTACAGAATTTCCCGATACCATGACGGTCAAAGGCAATATCTACCTAGGTGGTAACACGATTACCACGTGGCCGACCCAATTAGATCTTGGTGGTGCTGTTGCTCGCTAACCTGCCGTTCGATTGATTGATTGATTGATTGATTGATTGATTGATTGATTGACGGTAATAGCAGTACTTAGAAAAAGACACCTATACCGCTATAAAAAAAAGGAGCCTTAGGCTCCTTTTTCAATTCAATCAACGAACTTGTTTGCTAACGCTCGTTAACCAATATTCTTCACTGGGTTCGCATAGCTATCGATCAAGTACTGACGAGCACCTTGTGGCAAACTCGATAGTTTATCTTCAAACTCTTGCTTCACCGCAGCTGTAATCGACTCGTCTTCTTTTTCTGCAGCCAGTAAGTTCACAGGAAATAGTTTGTAGTTATCATGGATCTGGCGGTCAATCTCTTGAGCAAGTGCTTCAGGCGTATCGAAATCTTGGTCAATAACCTGACCAAAACCAACATGAACACGCCCTTTATTACCGATGATGCCTTGAATGATACTTTCGATATCTTCAAACTCACCCTTTTCGTAACTGCCGTTTACGTCTTTTTCAAAAAGCTCTATTGCTTTCGCTGTGTCACATGGATCGTTTTCGTATGAAATAGCCACAGGAACGATCTTCAATGATTTCACGTACTCAGGAAATACGATTTTTTGCTTACGCCCTTCAACATGGAACATCTTCAGAATTGCTGGCTCTGTGAAGTCATTGCCGTCTTTTGCACGACCTTCTTTCTGAGCGATCCAAATAGAGTTACCTGTTTCTAGAGAGTGCTTAATGTACGAAGACAACTGCCCTAGCGCTTTCATCATTTCACGTGGCCCTTTTAGAGAACGCTTTACGATGAAGCTTTTGTTCAGACGCATCAATTCAGTCGCACATGGCTTCTTTAGTAGGTTATCACCAATGGCAATACGGCAAGTTTGATGATTTTTCAGATGCAAAGCGTAATTAACTAACGCTGGATCCATAGCAATGTCACGATGGTTTGATACAAACAGGTACGCTTGGTTCGCATCCAGTGACTCTAAACCCGTGTATGTCACCCCTTTGGTGGTTTTAGCGAGCATATCGCGTAAGTACTTTTTCACTTCGATCTGAATGGATTCAACGCTAGTCAGCTTGCTCCATTTCATTTTCAAGTACACTCGCAAGATCGGGCTCATTAACGCTTTGAACCAAGACGCATGGTTTGAAAAACGATAGTGCAAGATTGCACTGATAAATTCTTCATCATTAATAAGACGGTTTAGTGCCGCAGGAATTTCATCATCGCCGTAAGGACGAATATCAACATATGGATCGGTTGGAGAGGTCATTTTTTCATTCATATAATAAAAAGCTGGCTCATTCTACGCGTTGTTTTGACTTATCGCAGCTACAGAGCCCATACTTTTGACAAGGTCAGACCAGAAACATCGAAAATGCCCTGTTATTATTGGCATTCTTTAAGATTAACGGTAATCTTGACGCCCCAAGACTAAGGTACTATCTATGAACTTCGCTATTGAATATACATCGGCTTACTTTTCACACCTGGTGATTACACCACGCAAAAAAGTACTTAAGCATAGCCTTGTATCGGTTCAAAGTGGTTTGGTTTTGATTAAGCTGGGCAAACAAGAGTATGCCGTCGAGCCAGGTCAGAGCGTCTGGGTTCCATATGACTGCCTAACATCACTGACCTACTTTCCAAACACACAGGTCAATCGTGTCGACTTTTCTGTGCGCTTGACGGATTCATTCCCAAGACAAGCGGGATACGTCACGCAAACGAACCTCTCTTCTGCGTTGCTAGAAAAGCTAGAAGTTACTAAGTCTCGTAGTCTAAAAACGAATAATACTGAGCAAGCGTTTAAAGATATGCTTTCTGTATTGAAGCAAGAAGTGTTGTCGTTTAAACCACTGCTTTGTGAAAGTGCTCTGTCTCAGCGATTCAATCAATGGAATGTTGATGACTCGAACTTACCGCAAGAGCACACATTGGTGATGGTAATGCGCGAGGCGAAGAAACGCATGCAATCAGGTCAGAAACGTACTCTTGTGATTGATGACCTGTTCTCAGGTAAAGAAGAAGAGTTCGAGCAACTGTGCATGCTCGTGTTTGGTGAAGATTTATAGCTTGGCGGTAAGTGAGAGCTGGTATTAAAACTAGCAAGCCAAATACTAAAAAGCCGCAAAAACTCAGTTTTCGCGGCTTTTTTAATTCTTAGCACTTAGACAAAAAAGAATGAACTACCTGTCTAGAATGGCAGCTCAACCTGCATCATTAAGTCTGCATCACTAGAGTCATGCCAACGGTAATCAAAACGCATACGCGGCTGCCCTTCAACTTTATCACCAAAACCGATGCTCAGTTGAAGACCATGGTTCATCAACCACTCTTCTGTCGACATATTATACTGTTCATCTTCTAGCTCTTCTGGAAACCACATACCGAGACCAACATAGTTAGACTCAAGGCTCTGAGTTAACAAAGGCGCATCTTTGCTTTGAATAACCCAATCAGACCAATAGTCTGGCTTTGATTCAGGTTCACCTTCACTTAACCCACTGAGCTCGATCATACGTTGACCGAAAGATTCAAGGCTAGTAGAGAAATCCAAGCAGCTATTTTCGTCATCAGAAGTCAGCATTACCGAATCTAGGCTAAAAAAATCACACTCAGCATATGCAGGTAAACTGCATGCTGCAATGATCATCGTCGCTGGTATCGCGCGCTTTAGCATAGTCATCAGACCTCCTAAGTGAGTGAATCTACATTATTGTATACAGTCCATTATCTTGCAATATCTTTGTAACTGACTTTGTACTCAGTTTTGCAACATCGCTTCCACTTATCAGCGCATTGCGGATATCAGTACTACGAATTTTCACTTTTTCAGGGCAAGCCATTACAGACCACTGCTCAGTAATCTCATCTGATTTATAAAAAGATGAGAACTTAAAGAAGTTGTCAGGACCTATAACGAACGTGAGTTCCGCATCACGATATAACTTCTGAAGTGCGCTGAGCACCGCATAAGTCGTTACGCTTTCACCTGGAGTAAATAGGCTCTTTTCGACCAAAGAAAGCTCCACTTGATCCAATGAAAGATCGCTAATAAATGCGTTAACTAACTGACATCTCGTATCAAAGTCTAGCATCTCTTTTCCCCAAGCATGGGCAATACTTGGAACGAGCAGGATTTTGTCAAAGTGAGCCAATGAATCAATCACACTTTTATGCCCTAAACTCGGTGGATTAAACGCACTACCGAAAATGGCTATTTTTTCCATTACTTATTACTGCCTTCTCTTTCTAAGCTTGTGCAAAGAGGTTTTTAAATCGGATGATTTAGGTATGATAACACTAGATTTTTAATTTGCTTGTAGGAAAGGAATACGAATGGAACAGTTAATTCGTGACGAAATGCGCGTACTACCTTCAATTGACCCTCACTTCGAAGTGACTCGTCGTGTGGAGTTTATCAAAACGAAACTTCAACAGTCAGGATGCAAATCACTGATCCTTGGTATCAGTGGTGGTGTCGACTCAACAACCTGTGGCCGCTTGGCACAGATGGCCGTTGATAGCCTAAATGAAAGCGCTGGTAGCGACGAGTACCAATTCATCGCGGTTCGTCTACCTTACGGTGAACAAAAAGATGAAGACGAAGCACAGCTTGCTCTCTCTTTCATTCAGCCTTCTCAATCTGTTTCTGTCAACATTAAAGCGGGTGTTGACGGGCTTCACGCAGCCTCTCACGTTGCTCTTGAAGGCACAGGTCTACTACCAACAGATTCAGCAAAAATCGACTTTGTGAAAGGCAACGTGAAAGCTCGTGCTCGCATGATCGCACAATACGAAATTGCTGGTTACGTTGGCGGTCTGGTGATTGGTACTGACCACTCAGCGGAAAACATCACTGGTTTCTACACTAAGCACGGTGACGGCGCATGTGATTTAGCACCACTATTTGGTTTGAACAAACGCCAAGTTCGTGAGCTTGCAGCAACGTTGGGCGCTCCAGAGCAACTTGTTAAGAAAGTACCCACTGCTGATCTAGAAGAGCTTGATCCACAGAAAGCCGATGAAGCAGCATTGAACCTTTCTTACGATCAAATTGACGATTTCCTTGAAGGTAAAACAGTACCTCAAGACGTATCCGATCGCTTAGTTGGCATCTACAAAGCAACACAGCACAAGCGTCAACCAATCCCAACGATCTACGATTAATTTCAGTTAATCAATAACATCGTAAGGCAAACTACGTTTTTAAAAATAGCGACGCTGTAAGAATCAAAAAGGCCGGAGGTTCATTTAACGAACTTCCGGCCTTTTCTATTTAGTGTTCTTTAATGCGTTTTTCGTAATGATCTAACGAGTCGTTAATCTACAACTTCGATATCGGTTTGAGGCACGCTACAACACGCCAAGATCTGCCCCATATTACGTTCATGATCTTGCAATGCAGGGACATCCGGTTGATGAACTTGTCCGGACTCAAGCGTCACTTTACAAGCACCGCAGAAACCCGCACGACAACTTGAAGCAATAGACACCCCCGCCGACTCCGCTTGCTCTAGCAAGGTTGATTGATTATTACCTTCGAACAGGTAGCCGTTCACACTTAACTGTAGCTGCTTCACCGTCTCTTCTGTTGACTGAGCGACACCAAACGCTTCTTGATGGTAATGCTGAGGGTTGAGCCCCATTTGAATCAGCAGTTTCTTAGCATTATCCATAAAGCCGTCAGGGCCACACACGAACGCTTGGCGCTTGTGTAGATCTTCAATTTCAGCGACATGAGACACGCTCAAACGTCCAGACAAACCATCCCACTCTTTCGTTGGTTGGCTCAATGAATAAATCACACTTAAGCCTTCGTGCTCTTTGGCGATCTGGTCAATCTCAGCTTGATAAGGGATGTCTTCTTCGCTGCTGCATTGGTGATAGAAAACCACATCATCAATCTGTCCATGGTCGGCTAAATAGCGAAGCATCGACAACATTGGCGTAATACCGCTTCCTGCAGACAAAAGCAGTAACGGGTGTTTTGGGTTTGGTTCTAAATAGAATGCACCATCTGGGTTTTGAGCAACAAGCGTATCACCGACTTGGAAGTGATCATTGAGCCAGTTTGAGATTTGACCATCGTCCACTCGCTTCACGGAAATCGCCAAACGACCTGCGCGTGAAGGACTAGAAGATAGCGTGTAACGACGAGACACTTTTTCGCCATTTATCACCATCTCAATCGGTAAATGTTGCCCCGGCTGATAGTTTGGTAATGAATGGTTCTCTTTCGCTGGCTCTAACCAGAACGTCGTGAAGTCGCGAGCGATCTCTTCACGCTCGACGCAAGTTAAGTGCAGTGACTCAACCCAAGTGTCTTCATAGTGCTCTTTCTCTTTGGTTTCAAGTACCTCAACCACGTCACCCGCTTTCACCAGACCTTCATTTTTCGCCACTAGATTCTGACCAAAGAAAACGCCACCGCGTTCATTAGCTCTGAACGTAGAAAAGGTATTAAGAGGCTCTTTTGTCGCTCTGAATTCGCCGCTCTCAACATCGACTGTCGTCAGGATACAGCGCTCACAAGGCTTCACCGCTTCGAATTCAACCTCACCAATTCGGATACGCTTCCAACCGTCTTCGGCAAAGGCTTCTGTATTTGAAACAACAAAGTTAGTGCGGAACTGATCCATTGAATGAACTTCAGGGCTGCGGCGATTGAGCTCATCTAGAGAGGCTTGGCTGATCACCAACATTGGATAGCCGTCAGCGAAACTGACATTCTGACCAAGCTTTTCTCGAACACGATTTGATTGCTCACCACAGAACAGCAGTTCTACGCGAACACCAAGCACATCGCTGAACCAATCATCCGCCTCGTCGTTAGTGGTATACGCAGTAAAGCTGTCTTTCCATACCGTTGCAGGCGCTTCTTGCATCTTAAAGTTTGCGTATTTCAGGCGCAGCGGCTCTTTACCTTCATAAGTAAAAATCAAACCGTCTGGCTGCAAGCTAGAAGACACTTTGACCATTTTAGGGTACTTACGCGCCGTCACCATTGATCCGTCAGCCAACGCCAACATAAAACGTCTGTCGAAGGTAAGGCCCTGTTTTTCGACCCAAGCAGAAGAGAGTGCAATCCCACCTACTGATTTAACCGGAAACACGTTGATTTGAGATAAGGAAGGAGCTTGCTCTGAAGCCTTTCGATCTATAGGTGACTGCGACATAACGATTCCAATGTTTTGTTGTTTGTCCCAATGCTAACAAATGGTTATAAATAGATAAACTGGCAGGCATTAAACACTTGATACTAAGCTAATATCTTGAGATGTTTAAATCACTGCCTTGTATACATTAAGACAGCAATGCATTAACACTCTCCATACGTTCTATAATGTGAACACGGTTACCGCATTGAACTTTCATTGAATAAAAAGGATTTATCATGAACAAACTCGTCATTATCATTTTATGTGTACTGCTTCCGCCTGTTGGTGTGTTCTTCGCTCGTGGCGCAGGTAAAGATTTGCTGATTAACATCGTCCTGACCTTCTTCTTTTGGGTACCAGGAATGATCCACGGACTCTGGGTGGCGACTCGCTAACCCGTATCCAAAAATAAATACCGAATTAAAACGCCATAAAAACAAGCTCCTAGCCCTGAAGAGTTAAAAATAGGATGAAATGAAAGTGCTTTTCCACTATCATCCTGTCGCCTAAACGTAAGCGATTGCTTTCACAGATTTCGCCGAGTTTAGGCTCCAACTACATAACACTTCAAATGGTGGGAGCCTTCAATGACACAACTTACGATTACTCGTCCTGACGACTGGCACGTTCATCTACGCGATGGCGAAGTATTAAAAGATACAGTGCGCGATATCAGCCGCTACAATGGTCGAGCGTTAATCATGCCAAACACCATCCCACCGGTAACCGATACCGAAATGGCTCTTGCTTACCGTGAACGCATCATGGCAGAGCAGCCAAGTGAACAGTTCCAGCCTCTAATGGCACTTTACCTAACAGACAACACAACACCTGATGAAATTCGCAAAGCGAAAGAATGTGGCGCTGTTGTAGCGGCGAAGCTATACCCTGCTGGCGCGACGACAAACTCGGATTCAGGTGTAACTTCAGCTCAAAAGATCTACCACGTACTAGAAGCGATGCAAGAAGTGGGTATGTTGCTGCTTGTACACGGTGAAGTAACGGCTCACGATGTTGATATCTTTGACCGTGAAAAAGAGTTCCTAGACACGGTTCTAGCACCGATTGTTAACGACTTCCCTAACCTGAAGATCGTTCTAGAGCACATCACGACTGCAGATGCAGCGACTTTCGTTAAGAACGCTAGCGAGAACGTAGCGGCAACCATCACAGCTCACCACTTGCTTTACAACCGTAACCACATGCTGGTTGGCGGCATTAAGCCACATTTCTACTGCCTACCTATCCTTAAGCGCAACACACACCAGTTAGCACTTATCGAAGCGGCAACAAGCGGTAGCAAGAAGTTCTTCTTGGGTACCGATTCTGCGCCACACGCGAAAGGCGCTAAAGAGTCAGCATGTGGTTGTGCAGGTTCTTACACAGCACACGCTGCGGTTGAACTGTACGCTGAAGTATTCGATTTAGAAGGCAAGATTGAGAACCTAGAAGCGTTCGCGAGCCACAATGGTCCGGATTTCTACGGCATGCCACGTAATACAGACACCATCACTCTTGTTAAAGAAGAGTGGAACGTTGCTGAAACCATGCCTTTCGGTTCAGACATTGTTGTGCCAATCCGTGGCGGCGAGACGATTGCTTGGGCTGTAAAATAAGGTTCATCGCGGCTTTCCGGGGAAAGCCGCTTTTATCTTCAAGAAGAAGTAG